>CAJBPC010000377.1 GCA_903957405.1 uncultured bacterium
CGATGGTCTGGCCGATCAGCAATTCATTGCCGATGGTGATGATGGTGGCATCTGCCTTCCTCTTTGTCATGCCCGGGATATTTGATTGGAGGTATGTGATCCTGACTTCAAAGTTACTGTTATTGCACCTGCAGGCGTCGTTTACTTTTTTCCCGCATCGCATCCCTGAACGACGGGTGCGTCCCATATGCCGCTATCTTTACGCCTTGTCGCAGTATGATGCAAATCGATTCCTTATGAGGCGTAGCCGGTGTTTTTTCTTTTTTATGGCATCCTTACCGATGCTTGCACTTCAGGCGCAGGACCCTTCCGCCGCGCTGAAGCGCAACATAGCAACCTTTGAAGCAGATGCGCAGATGACCCACGGCATCCTGGGCATGCATGTGGCGGATGCCGCCACGGGAAGGGTCGTCCATCAGCATAACAGCCGGGTCGGACTCGTCCCCGCCAGCAGTCAGAAGGTCGTCACGGCAGCTACGGCTTTCGAACTGCTGGGAGAGGATTTTAGGTTTCGCACGAAATTCGGTTATGCGGGACCGGTAGTGGGAGGAACCCTTCGGGGCGATGTCGTCGTCGAGGGGTCGGGGGATCCCGCGATGGGCAGTCCGCGCTACCGGGAGACGACAATGGCGGCTATCGAGGGCCGGATGACGGCCGCATTGCGCAAGGCGGGCATAACGAAAGTCACCGGGGGCGTCACCGGGTACACCCTGGGATATGAGCGATCGACCATCCCCGACGGTTGGCTTTGGGAGGATATCGGCAATTATTACGGCGCCGGACACGGGGCCCTCAACTGGCACGAAAACCAATATGAACTCTGGCTGAAGCCGGGTGCCAAAGAAGGCGAACCGGTCGAACTGCTGAAGACAGACCCGCTCCTGCACGGGGAACGGTTCGATAACGAGCTGCGCTCAGGCAAGGCGGGCAGCGGCGACCAGGCTTTCCTGTATTTCAAACCCGGCAAGCCGGAACTGGTGGTCAGGGGAACGATCCCTTGCTGCATTCCCAGTTTTCGGATAGCAGGAGCCGTGGTGGACCCGGTGACTTTCACGCTGCGGCAGATCCGGAAGATATCCGGTGCCGAAGGGGATGTGCAGGTCCGCTCGAACCCCACAGCGGCTGAACGGGAAGCCATAAGCCCTTTGTTCACACACCAGTCACCGGGGCTCGACAGCATCGTGTACGGATTCCTGCAGAAAAGCGTAAACCTCTACGGGGAGGCTTTGATACATACGCTGTCCGCACAAAAAAACGGACAGGCATCCTATGACGGCGGACTGGAGCTGCTGAAGGATTTTTGGGCATCCCAGGGCATCGGACGACATGCACTGAACATGGCTGACGGCAGCGGACTGTCACCTGTCAACCGCGTCACGGCGGAGGCTTTGACAAAAGTGCTCCTCTACGCCAGGCAGCGTCCATGGTTCAAGGCATTTGACAGGGCGATGCCGGTGCACGAAGGGATCCGTATGAAGAGCGGAAGCATGGAAGGCGTCAGGTCCTATGCCGGATACCTGAAAAGCGCTTCCGGCAAGGAATATGTTTTCGCCGTGATCGTCAACAATTACTCCGGCTCAGGAGCATCCATCAACCGGAAACTCCGCGAATTGCTGGGTGCCTTGAAATGATCGGCGCACTCGGGGACAGGTCTTCCGGTACCGGTCAGGACCGAAAAGAAAATATGGAATCCAAAAGGACCCATTTCTCACCGGGCTTTGCACCCGGCAACGCCTGCTGGTAGGTCCACATGAGCTCCTCCCATTCCTGCACTTTCGGGTCGGATGCATCTGCAGCGGCTTTATCTGCGAAGGAGAAATCGTCATTTGTTTCCATAAGCATGAACATCCTGTTGCCGGTCCTGAATATCTCCATGCTCAGGATGCCGCTTTTTTCGATGCTCAGGAGTATCTCCGGCCGTACGGCCTTGTGGATCTCCTCGTATTCCGCTATCCTTATCGGGTCGTCGATCAGGTCGAGTGCCAGGCAGTATCTTTTCATGCGGAAGTTTTTATGCGGTATCCTCTGAGTCCGAAATACAGCACCACAAAGAAGCATACTAACGGTACCGTATACCCTATCTGAATATTATCGTTCATGCTGTCTATGATGCCGCCCATGATCACGGGAAAAACGGCACCTCCGATGATCGCCATCACGATGAGCGAAGACCCCGCCTTGGTATGCTCCTTCAGGTCGCTGATGCCGAGCGAGAAGATGGTGGGAAACATGATCGACATGAAGAAGCCGAGTCCGCCGAGCGCCAGCACGACAAATCTGCCATCGGCATAGATCGCCACAAGGCTCAGCAGGATGCATGCGGCTGCATAGATCGACAGCAGCCTTGCAGGACTCACGAAACGCATGATGGCCGTGCCGGCGAAACGACCGGTCATGAACAGCAGCCCGAAGATGCCGAGATAGTATCCGGCGGTCTTCTCATCCACATCTCCTCCGGTCATGGCCATGCGTACGAAGAAGCTCGTCACGCACACCTGCGCTCCCACATAGAATAACTGCGCGACAACGGCCCATACAAGATGGTTGTGGCCGAGCGCGCCGCGTATGCTGCCTGTATGCTTCTCCTCCTCATCCCTGAACTCGGGTAGCCTGTTGACCACGAACAGGATCGCGATCAGCAAAAGGAACGCTCCGAGCAACATGTATGGGAGCTTCACGGATGCCGCTTCCCCGACGAGGTAGCTGAGCTTGTCCGCTTCAGCCATGGCCGCCATCTCCGTTGCGCTGTATTCCTTTCCTGAAAGGATGAATCTCGCTCCGATAAGGGGTGCGACAAACGCTGCCAGCCCGTTGAATGACTGCGCCAGATTCAGCCTCGCCGTGGCCGTCTTCGGATCACCCAGCTTGGTCACATACGGGTTCGCGGCAGTCTCCAGTACGGTGAGTCCGCAGCCGATGATGAACAATCCGATCAGAAAGACATCGTAATTCCTGCTGTTTGCCGCCGGTACGAACAGGAATGCGCCAAGGCTGAATACCAGCAGTCCGGTGATGATGCCATTGCGGTAGCCGAACCTCTTGAGGATGAGTCCCGCCGGTATGGCCGCCAGGAAATACGCCAAGTAGACGGCGCTGTCGACGAAGGTCGACTGCATGTTCGTCAGCTGCAACGCCTTCCGCAGGTGCGGTATCAGTATCCCGTTGAGGTTGTTCGCGAAACCCCAGAGGAAGAAGAGGCTCGTGACAAGCATTAACGGTAAAGCATACATGTTATGCTTCGCGGATCGCTTGTCGCTATTGTCGATTGTTTCCATCAGTCTGCAATTTTTTTTCGGTTGTTCAATTGTTCATCGTCCCCCAACATGGCGTTCAAAGGAGCGACCTGTCGAGGTGCACGTATCCGCCATCGACATGCAGCAGCTGTCCTGTCGTGTGCGACGACCGCTCAGATAGCAGGAAGACGACCATGTCGGCGATCTCCACGGCTGTGGTCATGCGTTTGCCCAGCGGTATTTTTTCAGTGATTTTTTGCAGTGTACCCTCTGGATCGGCCAGTGTCCTGATCCACTTGTCATACAGCGGCGTGTAACATTCCGCCACGATCACGGAGTTCACCCGGATGCCGTATTTCAGGAGATCCACGGCCCATTCCCTGGTGAGGGCATTTCTCCCTCCGTTGGCGGCTGCATAAGCCGATGTGCCGCCCTGACCGGTCTCCGCCGTTTTCGATCCGATATTCACGATGGAGCCCTTGCTCCGGATAAGCTCAGGAAGCGCATGGTGCGCCATGAGATAGTAATGCACGAGGTTCCTGTGGAGGGACGAGATGAATGCATCGTATCCGCCGTCTTCCAGCCCGACACCATCGTTCACTCCTGCGTTGTTGACGAGTCCGTCGATCCTTCCGTATCGCTGCACGACCTCCTCCACGGCCCTGCGGCAGTCGTCGGGGGAGCTGAGTTCCGCCACCACCTGATGGCCATTCGGAGCATGTGCGGCGAGGGCTTTCTCATTGTCATCCCGGCTCCGACCAACGATCACCGGTATGGCGCCTTCCTGCGCCAGTGACCGCACGATCCCTTCCCCGATGCCCTTTGCACCGCCCGTGACGATGACGATCTTTCCTGTGAGTCCCAATTCCATTATGTCAGTTTATAACATGTCGCAGCATTCCCGCCCCAGGCTTTTTCACGGTCAGCCTCGGGCAGCTGCCCTAAAAATCGTTTGATGATCTCCGTTATTTTCGCATAGCTGCCCGCGACAAGGCATACCGGCCAGTCCGAACCGAAACAGATCCTGTCAACCCCGAAAAATTCACCGACCGTCTCAAGATACGGAGCGAAGTCCTCATATCGCCATTTCTTCCAGTCAGCTTCCGTGACCATTCCGCTGAGCTTGCAATAGGTGTGTGGGTGACGGGCAAGGATCTGCATGTTGGACCTCCATTTCTTCAGTTCCCCGGCGGCAATGGCGGGTTTTCCCAAATGGTCGAGGATGAACCGCTGTTCGGGGAATTTCTCTGTGAATCGCACCAAGGACGAGAGCTGGTCATGGTAGACGAGCAGGTCGTAGGTAAAACCCCTCGCCCTGAGTGATCCCACCCCATGCAGGAATTCCTTATTCAGCAAATATCGGTCGTCATCCTGCCCCTGTATGATGGTGCGGAACCCTTTGAGTTTGTTATACCGCTTCCATCCCTCGAGATGTTCCTCCACTTTCGGATCCTTTAGGTCTGTCCATCCCACCACGGCTTTTATGAACTCATTTTCCGCTGCGAGACCCAACAGAAACCAGGTCTCCGCATAAGACTCGTCGGCCTGCACGGCGATGCTCCCTTCAATGCCGGCAGCTGAGATTTCCTTTTTAAGGTCGGCAGGAAGAAAGTCTCTTCTGATCGCACGCATCTCTTCACTGATCCAACCGTGACGAGCGGGTTCGTAAGTCCAGAAATGCTGATGCGCATCAATCCTCATATTGCAAAAGAAAATAAAAAAAAACTATTGTTGTCCGAGATGATTGAAAATTAATTGAATTCCTGTCTTCAAAGCCTTTTTAATACTCAAAAGTTGATGATAGCTTGAAAACAGAGGGGTGTTTTTTCTTTGTGCCTTTTTTTGAGTGGCGTATCAGGCTTTGCTCTTACTCTTTTCTGCTTGTATTTTTCTATAATGGCGGCAATGCCAATATAGTTCATTAGGTGTAGGCTAACAATGGAAGCCAATATTGAGAAGGCCATTTGCGCCTTATTTTCATTGAATAAAACCTGCAATAATATAAGTCCTATCAAGGCGCACCAGATTTGTATTTGTATGGCATTTTCATTATCACCCAAAAAATAGTTTAGGGGGAAGTTTTGTTTCAGCTTTTTAAAGAATTTCTCTATTTGCCACCTATTTTGGTAGATGGCAATAATGTCGGAAGCTGATATTTCCAAATTGTTGGTCCAATATACAAAGGTGGCCTTGTGCTTTTCGCTGTAATAAGCTATCCTCCTGAGTTGCATCGTTCTTTTGACACTGGTTTCTTCTACTGTTTCCGTGTATTTTACTTCTATTATTTCATCTTTCAAAATAGCGGTTTCATCGTCTTTGAGTTCTAGTTCTTTGATACTGGTAAAGTATGCATTATCCTTTTGTGGCACTACATAAGTAATACCCCTTTCGCTAAATTTTTCAAACTGCAGGTAATTTATATAGGCCTTGTCGAAGGTAATGATGGAGCCGTCGGGTAGTTCTTTAATGCATTCGTAAAACTGCTGGTCGTGTAGGGCTGCTGGGGTATATTTTATAAAACTGGGCATGTTGCTATCGGCCTTTAAAAGGGTATGCACTTTTATGCCGCCCTTGCTTTTGCCATCATTTCGTTTACGTCCTGCAGGCTTTAATATGGCCTTAAACAGTGAAATGGTGCTGCTATCCAGTATGTATAGCTTGCTGGCAATACTTGGCCTCAAACGGCTGTCCGAGATAATATGCTTGTATTTCTGATATAGGCTTTGGTACAATGAGCCGAAAGCCTCGCTGGTTCGTTTTTTGTTTCCGTCGCTAAGGGTGCTTCTTGGGGGTACTTTTTTGAGATTCATATGGTTAAGCTTGCCCTGACACAACTCAAGCCCAGTCTCTACTTCACGAATGGAGGTACATCTTGCAAAAATGCAGTATAGCATCGTAGTAAGGTGGTCTTTAAAACTTAATTTCTTGGAAAACTTGTCTGCATTGTGCTTATTGCAGGCAGCTTGTAGTAAACTGTCGTCTATAAAAGAAAGCACTTGGGTAAATATCGGCTGTCCGACATAATCACTACTTTTGTCCATATCAATTTGTTTTGTTTAGTAGCAGCAAAATTGATGAAGGGTGGCCTAAAAACCACCCTTATTCAAAAATTTATCTCGGACAACAGTAATTTTTTATCAATTATGCGTTATCGAAACCGGAATGGATGATTTTCCGGAGTTTGACAAAATTAATCCCAAATGTCTATTGCAAAACATATAAAACAAAACAGGGTCTGATGCGTTTGTATTTTTGTAGTTTTATCCATAAAACCATTTCGTCTATGGTATCGAAAGTGACGGAGGGTGTGAAAGTGACCGTGGAAAGCTTCTATCAACCGGATTATTCCAATCCGATGAATGCAGAATTCATGTTCGCTTACAGGGTCACCATTGAAAACCACAATGCATTTGCGGTGCAACTTCTCCGCAGGCATTGGAATATTTTCGACAGCAATGCCTCCCGTAGGGAGGTCGAGGGCGATGGCGTTGTCGGCATACAGCCGAAGATCATTCCCGGAGACCGATACCAGTATATCAGTGGTTGCAACCTTAAAACCGAGATGGGCAAGATGCACGGCACTTACACCATGCTCAATCTGGAAAAGAACAGGGAATTCTTGGTCAATATCCCCGTATTTCACATGACGGTTCCTTTTAAGATGAATTGACCCCACCTTGAGATAATTGCATAATTCGTATATTTACAACGCATTTGAGATAGCATAAGGAAAGTTCCATCCATGGGCCAGCCCCCGTTTTTTGGTTTTCCCCACTTCACAACTGCTCGTTTCAATCAAGAAATTACCGTTTAACCACAAACCCTAAAGCATAACATATGTACAATGTGACCTTCAATAATAAGAACAAGGTCTTCTTCAATGCACTTAAAGCATCGGTTGATGATTATTTCAATGAGAACAACCTGAAAACCACGGGCAACTGGCGTTTGTATTCCAAGACACTGATCCTGATTCCAGGTGCAGTTGGATTGTATCTGGCCCTTTTGTACGTTCCCATGAACCCCATACTTGCCATATTGCTTTGCGGCATACTTGGTGTAGGGATGGCATCCATCGGCTTCAATGTGATGCATGATGCCTGTCATGGTAGTTTCTCCACTCGCTCATGGGTCAACGAAGTTTTCGGACTTACACACAATTTCCTCGGGGGCAATGCCACACTCTGGAAACTGAAACATAATATCGTTCACCATACATACACCAATGTCGATGGTATTGACGATGACATCAACAACATGCCCTTCATGCGCGAATGCCGCACCCAGCCATGGAAGCCCATGCATCGCTACCAGGCGATCTACATGTTTGCCTTGTACGGATTCACATCCGTCTTCATGTTCGGCATGGACTATTTGAAGTATTTCAGCAGGAAAATCTACACCACACCGATCAGGCATATGACCACCCGGGACCATGTTCTTTTCTGGTTCGGTAAGATCTTCTTCATCATGGTGTACATAGTCATCCCGATCGTTGTAGTTGGCTGGCAGGCCTGGCTCGTGGGTTTCGCAGTGACGCAATTCGCACTCGGACTCACCCTGGCATTGGTTTTTCAACTGGCACATGTCGTCGAACACGCAGAGTTTGAATCGGCAGGTGTCGATCCTAAGAAAATCGAGAATGAATGGGCAATACATCAGGTCAAGACCACTGCCAACTTTGCGGCCAAGAACAAGTTGGTGACCTGGCTCGTGGGGGGACTCAATTACCAGATTGAACATCATCTTTTCCCGCGCATCAGCCATGTTCATTATCCTGCCCTGAGCAAGATCGTAAAGGACACTTGTGATAAATTTGATCTGCGATACAATTATTTTCCGACGACCCGTGCTGCAATCGCATCGCACTACAGGGTGATGAAAGAAATCGGAAG
>CAJBPC010000378.1 GCA_903957405.1 uncultured bacterium
CAGATGCAACATCGGGTCAATGGAACGGTTCGTGAAGTTGGCGGGGTCGTCATCCTAGGCGTCGGCAAAGCGATAGTCGGGGTGGAAGCTGGCGACCTGGCTCACCCCTTCATGAATCGCATGGCTTTCGCTGTCCCAGCCCTTGCGTGGCTGCCAGCAGCAACGCAAGGGCTGTGGGGGATGCGACGTAAAGGGTGATAAAAAGCGGTGAATGCCCGGGTTATTGTTGTGCATTGAAGCCCTCTGTGAGGGGTTCGACGGGCATTGCAGTCGGAAGCGGCTGCATCTTCACTTCATTCACTTCCTCAAAGACCTGTCCATCCTCATACCCGATCGAGACATACACCGTCATGTGTTGTTTTGCCGGACCCTTGAATGTGCCTCGGACAGGGGAGCAGTCGCTGAAGTTTCGGCCTACGGCAAGCGGTATGTGTTCGTTCGTGACCCAAATATTGTTGGTCGGGTCGATACCGGCCCATCCGTGTCCGGGGATCCAGGCCTCCACCCATGCATGTGTCGCACCCACTCCACGCATGCCGTTCTTATTCGGGCAGACGTATCCGCTCACATATCTGGAAGGGATGCCCATCGTCCGAAGGATCTGAAGCATGACATGTGCGAAATCCTGACAGACCCCGCTTTTCAGCTTGAGGATCTCGTCAACGGTCGTCTCTATGTCCGTTATACCCTTGATATAGCTGAAATGCTGGAAAATATACTGGCTGCAATCCTGCACCATTGCAGCAATGCTTTTCCAAGGCTGGTCTATCATGCCCACTATGCGAACGATCTCGGATTGCAGCGCGATCCTGTCAGCGCGCATCAATTCCAAGAGGGGCAGGTTTTGCAGGGTATCCCGATTCAAGGAATCCCTGCCGGTATTGAAGTTCATGTGCAGGTTTCCTGTCGAAGTGGTGCGCACGACGAGCCTGCTTTCGATGGTGAGTTCCTGATGCGGATCCCTGAGGTTGAAAACCGCCACCTTGTTATTCCAATAGTCATGGAATGCATGCAGTTCGGGGTCGCCGGTGATGAGCAGCTCATGCTTCAACAGTTCAATCTCGCGGGTCGGGTATGTGTATATGCGGATCTCATTGGTACTCTCCCTGACGGGCCTGTCGTAAGCGTATCGGGTGACGTGTTGTATGTTGAAAACGGGCATGCTTGCGGTTGGCTTATGCGTAAGAGAAAAAAACCCGGGTCAGTAATTTGGTAAATCTGACCAGGTCGTTGCGGATGTCTGTGATGAATTGTTGCGGGGCGAAAGCGCCCTCTCTGTCGAGCTCTGCGTACCGCACTTTGCTGTGCAGTCTTCCGAAGGCACGGTTCAGTGAATCTTTTTCCGCGGGATTGTTCGTGTCGGTCACATCCTGCAGGTAGTGTCCGATCTTATCAAGGGTGTAGCGGAGGCTCCGTGTGAAATGCCGGTTCAGGAACACCTGATCCGCGACGTTCTGTGTGTGCTGGCTGTTGCGGTAGGTCTTGAGGTGCAGTTCATATCCTGACAACGACAGCAGGAGTTGTCGCCAATAAAGTATGTCACGAGCATCATTGAGGTCATACCCGATCTCCCTGAAATATCGATTGCTCATGTCGAGTGTGATCATGCATCGTTCGGTGTGCTTGCCGATGTTCATGAAGCTCCATCCCATATTGCGCGGCATCGTGCTGCTGGTCACGCCCCGGTAAAGTGTGATCATCTCCGTCATGCTGTCGATCAGCCGAAGGGTGTCTTTCCCTTCTAGTTTTTTTTCGAATTCGGGATTATTCACCGAATGGTACGCATGGTTGACTTGTTCCCACATTTCTTTTGTGATCTGATCCTGTGCGCCACGGGCATTCTCGCGGGCACGCGTCAGCAGCGCACGCAGGGAATTGTTGTTGTCGGCATCCGTGATGACGTGCCGGAGTGACCTTATGGTGTCATATTCCCAATCGAGGATCTGTGATTCCGTAGCCGGTGTGAAATGTTCCAATACGGATCGCCAGGAATGGGGCTGTTCACTGCCTTTATCGAGGGCAAGCACATATTCCGTACGAAGGATCAGCAGGATGCTGTCGGTTCGTTCCATATATCGGTCCAGCCAGTAGAGAGAATCGGCGATTCTGGATAGCATCATATGATGTGGCAATTTTGTGTTCTGTCTCGGCTTCCGGGTTGTGCCTCTGACTTTCCGGATAGCTTATATTTATTTTAAAGGGCAGTGAAGATGTGATGATTTCAATCCTTTCATATTTATTTTCATCGCATCCTGCGAGCCTGTCGGATGTCGAAAGCGATATGAATATGCCCGTCCATGATCATGCCGGAAGTTGTCCATGCACTCGGTTCATCCATCCACGATCCAGGTGTCCTTGCTGCCGCCTCCCTGTGATGAGTTCACCACAAGTGACCCTTCCCTGAGTGCGACCCTTGTCAGTCCGCCCGGGACGATGCTGATGCCATCGGGTCCGCAAAGGGCGAATGGGCGGAGGTCGACATGCCGCGACTGCAGTTTCCCGTCGAGGAAGCAGGGTACGGTGGACAGTGTGATGATCGGCTGCGCGATGAAATTCCTCGGATCTTCGGCTACCTGTTGCCGGTAGACTTCAATATCCCGTTCCTCCGCTTTGTTGCCCATGAGCATGCCATAGCCGCCGGACTGGTCGGTTTTCTTGATCACCATCGATCCGATGTTGGCGAATACATGGCTGAATGCATCCGGGTCGCTCATCTGGTATGTGGGGACGTTCGGGATCAGTGGGGCTTCATTCAGGTAGTATTTTATCATATCCGGCACATGGGCGTAGATGGCCTTGTCGTCCGCCACGCCGTTGCCGACGGCATTCACGAGCACGACATTCCCTTTGCGGTAGGCGCTCATCAGGCCGGACACCCCCAATGCGCTATCTGCACGGAAAACCAGCGGGTCGAGGTATTCATCGTCGATCCTTCTGTAGATGACATCCACCTGCTGCAGTCCCTGCGTGGTCTTCATGTAAACCTTGTGGTTGTCCACCATCAGGTCTCGTCCCTCCACCAAGGGGATGCCCATCGTCCTTGCCAAGAACGTGTGTTCGTAGTATGCGGAGTTGAAGATGCCCGGGGTGAGGAGCACCACCACCGGTTGTGCGATCTGGCGGGTGGCGAGTGATACGAGGTTCTGGTGCAGCATCAGGGGGTAGTTGCCTACCATCTGCACCTTGTTGCCGGAGAGCAGTTCCGGAAAAAGGCGCTTTGTCACTTCCCGGTTCTCTAACATGTATGACACGCCTGAAGGGGTCCGCAGATTGTCTTCGAGCACATAAAATACCCCATCCGCCCCGCGGATCAGGTCTATCCCGGCGATGTGCACGTGTATGTCGTGTGCCGGACGGATGCCGTGCACCTCCCTCGTGTATTGGGGGCATGACGCAATCAACTCAGCCGGAATGATGCCATCCTTTATGATCTGCTGGTTGCCGTAGATGTCCTTCAGGAAAAGGTTCAGTGCCTGAAGTCGTTGGCGGATACCTTTTTCGATATGTTCCCATTCGGCGGCGCGTATGATGCGGGGGATGATGTCGAAGGGGAAAATCCGTTCGATGCCCTTGTCCTCGCTGTACACGGTGAATGTAATGCCTTGATTCATGAAAAGATCCGCCGCCAGTCGGTCCTTCTGCAGAAGGTCGTCTGTACGCAGCTGCTGCAGGGTTGCCGCCACCTGACGGTATTCGGAGCGGATACCCGTTTCCGAGAGCATCTCATCCCAGAAACCGGGCATGGTGCGATAGTGTTGAAGGAGTGCTTCTCCGGTCATTTTGTACCTGTTTTGAGACAGTGAGCGATATGGTAGAACCGGCGAGCTTAAGTTGGAATTCGAAAGTAAAGAAATTTATCTTCCACGCTAAAAAAAATTGGACGGAAAGCAATCAAACTCGATAAATTTAAACCCTGAAAAGGGACGTCTGTTTTTTAAATAATCTATTTTTGCCCCCATTCAAAATTAAATACAGCATGCAGGAGAGTAAGATTTATTCCATACCCAATCGTTTCCGCCAGGTGGAGAACATGCATATCGTCCTCTGGCTGATGAAGGATGCATGTTGGGCAATGAATTTCAGGACCCTCGGCACAATCATGATCGTGCCCACACTGGCCGTGGCCATCCTGATCACCTGGCAGACCCGGCATATTCATTCTGAGTTGCTGCATAACCTGGTCGTCACTTTATGGATCACGGCCAACTGCACCTGGATGATCGGGGAGTTCTTCGGATGGGATGACCATCTCCTCGGAGATTACGGCTTGCGACAACTTACCATCATACCATTTACCATCGGGTTGCTGATCCTTCTCTACTACTATGTCTTCCTCGCCCGGAATGTTTCATACCAGGAAAAAATGAATATCAGGACCAACGAGACCATCGAGCAGGAACTGAACCGATAGGCATGTACGGATTTCATCGGGCATGACCCGTCGTTTCGATGCATTGTCTATATTTGCGCCTTGTAAACAAAGGGCAGCCAGCCCTTCTCAATGGCGAAACATATGTACAGAAAACACACCTGCGGCGAACTCAGGATAGCCCATGCCGGACAGGATACGACCCTTGCCGGTTGGGTGCAGACGGTCAGGAAATTCGGCGCGATCACTTTTGTAGACCTGCGGGACCGTTACGGGATCACACAACTCGTCTTCGCAGAAAGCCTTTCGGCAGAGCTTGATGAGCAACCCCTGGGCAGGGAGTTTGTCATTCAGGTGACCGGCACCGTTGTGGAACGCAGCAACAGGAATCCAAATATCCATACGGGGGATATCGAAATCAGCGTGAAGGGATTCCGGATTCTGAACCGTTCCTCCGTCCCGCCATTCACGATCCAGGACGATACCGACGGCGGCGACGATCTCAGGATGCGCTATCGCTATCTGGACCTGCGCAGGAATATCTTGAAGAGGAATATCGAACTGAGGTACTCCGTCAACCGTTCGGCCCGAAACTACCTCCATGAGCATCATTTCATGGACATAGAGACGCCTTTTCTGATCAAGTCCACCCCGGAAGGGGCACGTGACTTCGTCGTCCCGTCCCGTATGAACGCAGGCCAGTTCTATGCACTGCCCCAATCTCCGCAGACGTTCAAGCAGCTGCTGATGGTGAGCGGATACGACAGATACTACCAGATCGTGAAATGTTTCCGCGACGAAGACCTCCGCGCCGATCGTCAGCCGGAATTCACGCAGATAGATTGCGAAATGAGCTTCGTCGAACAGGAGGACATCCTTAACATGTTCGAAGGTCTCGTCAAACGCATTTTCCTGGATGTGAAAGGCATTGATTACACCGATGCCGTGCAGCGCATGAGTTGGGAGGACGCCATGTGGCATTACGGGAACGACAAGCCTGACATCCGATTCGACATGATGCTCTGCAACCTCAAAAAGCCCGATTCCGTATTCACCGACAAGAAGGACTACATCGATCTGATCGATGGGGCGGGATTCAACGTATTCGACAATGCAGAGACGGTCGTGGCCATCTCTGTGCCGGGCGCGGCGGAATATACCCGAAAGCAGACCGATGAACTGACAGACTGGGTGAAGCGCCCTCAGATCGGCATGCAGGGGATGGTATGGATAAAATGCAATGCTGATGGGAGCATCAAGAGTTCTGTCGACAAATTCTACAGTGAGGAGAAGCTAAAGGCCATTGCCAAGGCTTGCCGGTCTAATCCGGGGGATCTGATACTTGTCCTTGCAGGTGCTGAGGAAAGGACGCGGAAGGCCGCCAGCGAGCTGCGCCTGGAAATGGGCGAACGTTTGGGCATGCGGAAGCGGGATGAATTCAAGTTGCTTTGGGTGCTTGATTTCCCTCTTTTCGAATACAGTGACGGCGACAACCGTTGGGTGGCCAGGCATCACCCCTTCACCTCACCGAAACCCGACCACATCTCTGTGATGATCAACAACGACCCTTCCATCGCGGATCCCGCACAATACCTGGCACATCCGTATGCGCAGATCAAAGCGAACGCATACGATATGGTCCTCAATGGGAATGAAATCGGAGGAGGATCGATAAGGATCTTCCAGCGTGACCTGCAGGAAAAGATGTTCGCAGCCCTCGGCATGAGCGAAGAGGAGTCGCTGCATAAATTTGGATTCCTGCTAGGGGCTTTCGAGTACGGAGCGCCCCCGCATGGTGGGGTGGCATTCGGCTTCGACCGGCTCTGCGCCATCCTTGGCGGGAGCGAAAGCATCCGGGACTTCATCGCCTTCCCTAAAAATAACAGCGGCCGGGATGTCATGCTCGACGCGCCCGCATCGATCGATGACAAGCAGCTTGATGAGCTCTCGATCAGACTGAAGTGAGTCGCATCGGTTCCATGCAAAAGGAGTGGCACAGGGATGTATAGAGACCCTTGGGCCACTCCTTTTCATGTGCATCCGGTTCGGAATGCCGGCGTTTGCTTAATCCTCATCCGGCGCACCGGGACGGTACATCATCAGCAATCCGAATAGCAGGAAGGCCAGCCCGGAATATAGGCTTATCGCTTTCCCGGTTTCGGCCGACGTCAGGTAGCCGACAAGCACCAGCACCGCCATGATCGAGAAGAAGAGCCCTATGATGAACCTGAGATTGGTAAATCGGTTATACATGCGCGTTAGTTTAATAAAACAGCCAATTAA
>CAJBPC010000379.1 GCA_903957405.1 uncultured bacterium
CAAGTCATGAATCTCCTTGAGCTGTTGCATTTGCTTGTCAGACAATTTTTTTTCCATGAATCAATTTTTCTGGAAAAAATATCTCAATTTCCTGTATCGTTTGAAGATCATCGTCATGACTTTTGACTTGTGCATCCTGCTCATGTCGTTCATGTATTCATGCTTTTGCTTCGAGGCGTACCAGGCCTGGTAACTTTCCACTCCGGATGCAAAAGGATTCAAGAAAGCCTTTTGAAGGTCTACCCTCGTCCGGAAGAGTTCTCTTTGCTTCAAGGAAATCGGTTCTCCGTTGTCGAAATAACCATAATGCCACAGGATACCCGTAAACGTTGGGTCTTCGTAAGATTCGCAAGCGGCAATGTACCATTCCCTAAGTTCAAAAAGGATAGCCATTTCACTACCGTATTTTTTCAACATGACCAATTGGGCCCCCTTATCAAAACCCGAGAAATGGAAGATGGCCATTTTTTGCTTGCCATTGACCAGCATGTTATCAATGTTATCACCGGAAATATGTCGGTGTGTGAGATTCCATGTCGCTACATTGAATTGGGGGTCACGAAGAATTTTTACGCCATCAAAGAAAGCCGGAGCCATGTCGCACCAACTTTGGTCGGTGAAGACCCCATTGGCAAGGTCTACATAACAATAGTAATCCAGGCGATCCTTCCACCATGTCACGAATCTGTTTCCCTCTTCGTCATTCTTGATGCCTAGAAAACCAAGGTTATAGATCCCCCACCGAAGCGCACCTACTTCATTATCCCAGATAGCATCAAGCCTGGTTTCCGGTTCGGTACCATGGGGTGTCAGCAGGATGGAATGACCTTTTTCGAAATAGCCTATCAGAAGGTCGAGTCTGTCGGTGATCAACATGTCCGGATCGAAAAAAAACACGGACTCGCAATCCCCACGGGATAAAATTCTTTTCATGGCGGCGCCTTTTACGGCCGTGCACGCTTCCACGATATTATGTTTGAATATCCACTGCTTTTTTTGCGCAGTGTCTAAAAGCCCACCTTCCCCATTTCCAATGTCAAGTGATGAAATATAGATCGCCTCATCGAACTCCTCCATTTGCTCGATTCGCGTTGTGAGTTCCGGGATTTCTTCATCCACAATAATGACAGCCAACTTCCAGTCAGGGTGAAATTTCCGGAGTGTCGAAAACATGACACGGGCTTTGGGAAGATAATTCAGGGCTATGCTTGTGATGGCATAAATCGGCATTTGCGATTAATTTCGTAGATATTTGATGTTACCGAGCTTTGAATCCTTGCTTTTCTCCGCTGAAGGGACTTCTTCAGCATTTTCTGAAATGTCCCAGTCAAGTGGCATGAAGAGGTCTCCTGCCCGTTGATCGAAATCTGAAGGGAAGCCCGATTCCTTTGCATTCCGGGTCACTTCAAGGAACGGGACATGTATGAGATAATCGTATAGATCCACCTTGTCAGGGTCAGTTATGACCACCGTGGCAAGGTATTTTCCTTTTCTGAAGTATGCGGGATCCACTTTCAGGAAAATGTGGTGATTGCCGCAAGGAAGTGTCATCACCTCTTGCTTGTCACTCAGCTTAGTCGTGAATAGTGGGTGGAATTTTGATGACTGGAAAAAAATGGAGATGTCAACCCTGCAGGTTTCCTTGACTTTTATATCCATTCTAATGGTGAATGGCTGTCCTGTCGACACATCTTCCAATTCTTCGGTTCGGCTGATATCCATCAGCGTAATCTTGTTGAGCGAGAGCTTGTGGCTGCCCGACTTACGGTACTTGGAAAAATCTCCGGGGTCGAAATCGAAACTCGACAGATAAGTACTGACGACTTCCGCTGACGGACCATACTCCTTCAGCAATCCGTTCTCGATCAGCAATGTGTTCTTCGTGAGGCTCACCACATTGTCCATGCTATGGCTGACAAGCAATACGGTTCGACCCTCCCGGAGGTTCACTTCCCGCATCCTTTCCATGCTTTTTTGGGTGAACTCTGCATCACCCACCGCCAATACCTCATCCATGATGAGTATATCCGGTTCCAGAAAAGCTGCCACCGAAAAAGCAAGCCGCATGTACATTCCACTGCTGTAATGCTTTACTGGCGTATCGATGTATGCTTCTATCCCGGAAAAATCGACGATCGCATCAAACCTTTTGTGGATATCATTCCGACTCATGCCCATGATGGTACCGTTCATATACACATTCTCACGGCCTGTCATCTCCGGATGGAATCCCGTTCCGATCTCCAGCAAAGAAGAGATGCGCCCATCCAGGTATATTCGGCCGGATGTCGGTCGTGTGATCTTCGACAATAACTTGAGGAGTGTGCTTTTCCCTGCACCATTACGCCCGATGATACCGACGATCTCCCCCTGGTTCACTTCGAAATTGATATCCTTCAATGCCCAGACATAATCCCTTCTATTCGGTACATCGAGCTTGTTCAGGAGTGTCCTTGACGTTCGAATATCTCTGCCGAATTTGCGTAAGACCCACTGCTCAATGTCTCTCAGCATCGAACCCGACCCCACCCTTCCCAGGGCATACAATTTTGAGACCTGCTCAAGCTTGATCGCCACGTTGTTCATTGGATATCTATGCTTGTTTTCAAATTGAATCAATGAATGTTTTCTCCGCCTTTTTGAACGCGATTGTACCCATCAGCAACATTACGATCATGAATGTGAAACTGTATGCCAACGCTCCCCAAGAGAAACTGCCAGTTCCGAGATATGCGTATCTAAAGGCCTCAATGACGGCCGATAAGGGATTGGCCTGTGCGATCGCCAGGTTTTCCTTTGGGATCGAGCTGAGGGGATAAATCACCGGCGTGGCGAACATCAACAGATTGACACCGAAAGCCAGCAGAAATACCAAGTCCCTGTACTTTATCGTAAGGGATGCGAAAATCATACCCGCACCCAGGGA
This sequence comes from uncultured bacterium, assembly GCA_903957405.1. Classification (GTDB taxonomy): domain Bacteria; phylum Bacteroidota; class Bacteroidia; order Chitinophagales; family Chitinophagaceae; genus Pollutibacter. The sequence continues at coordinate 2,927 of CAJBPC010000379.1, forward strand.
TATTCCCGCAATGATCAGTATCAACAACGGCGTGAGAAGGATCATGCCGTTGGGGTCGATCAGTGGCGTATCGATCATCAAGAAATAAATCAGGATGATCAGGAAAGTGACGTATTGGATCATCAGCCGGATGAACGAAGAGGCAATGATCGTCAGTGGCATGATGAGTCTGGGAAAATAAATCTTCCCGAATATCCCGGAATTGCTTTTCAAAACGGCGGAGATCTTTTGAAATGATTCCGAAAAGAAATTCCATAAGATGATTCCCGAAAGGTAAAAAACTGTCCTTGGAAGGCCATCAGATGAAAGCTCCGCAAACTTGCCAAAAATAAAGGTGAACGTAATCGTCGTAAGTAAAGGCTGTATCAGAAACCATAAAGGCCCAAGAATGGTCTGTCGGTATGTCGATGCAATGTCCCTTTTGATGAACATCTGCAGAAGATGACGGTATTTCCATATCTCGTCGAAGCGAAATGATAGCAAACCACCCTGAGAATCAATGACTTCAACCCAGCGTTTATCGTTATTTTTTTC
>CAJBPC010000380.1 GCA_903957405.1 uncultured bacterium
CCCTTTCGGCGGCTCACCATATCGATGACTTTCGAAGCGAATGCTTCCGGTACATCTACGACAAGGATTTCAAAAGGTTCAGATTTCACGCCTTCAATTTCTTTCACCAGGACCTGTGGTTGCCCGACTGTGAGTTCGTAACCTTCTCTGCGCATCGTTTCAATCAGGATGCCTAGGTGCAGGATGCCTCTTCCGTAAACGAGGAAGCTGTCACCGCTATCAGTGTCTTTGACCCTTAGGGCGAGATTTTTTTCAGTTTCCTTCATGAGCCTGTCGCGCAGGTGGCGGCTTGTCACGAATTTTCCGTCGCGACCATAGAAGGGGGAATTGTTGATGCTGAACTGCATGCTCATGGTGGGTTCATCCACACTGATGATTGGCAGCGCTTCGGGGTTCTCGAAATCCGCGATGGTATCTCCGATGTTGAATCCATCGATGCCTACCACGGCGCAGAGATCTCCTGAGAGGACTTCCGTCACCTTGCGCTTGCCCATTCCTTCGAAAACATAGAGTTCCTTTACCCGTTGTTTTTTAGAGGTTCCATCGGTCTGCATCAACGTTATCGGCTGATTTTCGCGAATGACTCCACGGGCCACTTTGCCAACAGCTATCCTTCCCAGGAAGGATGAATAGTCGAGGGAGGTGATCTGCATCTGTAGGGTACCATCTCCGACATTTGGAGGCGGGACGTGCTTCAGGATGCCGTCCAGCAGCGGGTTGATGCCTTCGATCTGTGTCAGGCTTTCGTTGAACCAGCCATTCTTTCCGGATCCGTAGTAGGTCGGGAAATTCAGCTGCTGTTCAGTTGCGTCAAGGTTGAAGAAAAGCTCGAATACGGCATCATGCACTTCATCCGGCCGACAGTTTGGCTTATCGACCTTGTTGATGACCACTATTGGGTGCAGGTTAAGCTGAAGGGCCTTTTGCAAAACAAAACGCGTTTGGGGCATTGGACCTTCAAAGGCATCCACGAGTAGGATGACCCCATCGGCCATCTTCAATACGCGCTCCACTTCACCGCCAAAATCAGCGTGACCAGGGGTATCGATTACATTGATTTTAATGTCTTTGTATATCACGGCAGCGTTCTTGCTGAAGATGGTGATGCCCCTTTCCCGTTCGAGGTCATTGCTGTCCATGATCAGCTCACCAGTGTCCTGGTTGTCACGAAAAGTCTTTGTAGCGTGAAGAATCTTATCGACGAGCGTGGTTTTGCCGTGATCTACGTGTGCGATGATTGCGATGTTCCTTATATCCATAATACTGGCCGGCCAGGAGCATGGGTTCATACAACCGGCCTATTTATTTTTGAGGGTGCAAAGGTACTGCAATAAGCTCGGAAGGACAAAACACTTATATATCGTTTTCTCGGATCAATCAAAACGACGCATCAGATGGAGAATAAGGCTGATGAGCAGGCTGATGAGGATCATGGTGGTGATCGGAAAATAGATTCGGAAATGCTCCTTTTCGATGCGAATGTCACCCGGGAGGCGCCCTATCCAGTGAAGTTTATGGCCGAAGAAGTACCAGATGATTCCGATGGAGAGCATGACTGCGCCTGCCAGGATGATGACTTTTCCGATTTGCTGGTTCATTGTCAGTACGTATGGGTTCCCATTCAAAAATACTGCTTGTGCTTGACCATAGGAAGATATCATTGCCGGTCGGTAACACTCATTGAACTGTCGAATGGTTAACTTTGTTTTATAACTGAACAGATTGAAACAGGCATTTCATTTCAAAAAGCTCATCCAGATTTTTTTCCAAGGGCTGATTATTCTGGCTCCGATCGTCATCACGGCCTGGGCGGTTATTTCCCTGTTCAACTTCATAGATGGCATATTGCCTAATCTCTTGAACCTATTATTTCCGGGCATACTCCATAGCGATGCGTTTGGATATCCGAAGAGCATACCCGGGCTGGGTTTCCTTGTGGTGATAGCCATTGTCATGTTGGTCGGATACATATCATCGACGTTCATCGTATCAAAATTGGTGGAGTTGTTTGATAATATTCTTGAACGAACCCCTGGCGTAAAGATCATCTACACCACCGTCAAGGATTTCTTTGAAGCATTTGCCGGCAACAAACGCAAATTCGACAAGGCCGTATTGGTGAGCATCGAAGCCATGGATGTCTGGCGTGTCGGATTCATCACCCATGAAGAGCTGTCGGAGTTCGGACTGAATGAATTTATCGCTGTTTATGTACCACAGTCGTATGCATTCGCAGGTCACCTTTATATGGTGAAAAGGGAAAGGGTGCGCATCCTTTCCGATGTGACGTCTTCCGATGCCATGAAGTTCGCCATCTCCGGAGGAGTGACTGAGATCGATGATGAACAGGAAAAAGGACAAGTAAAGCCTTCCTGACCGTGATTCCTCCCTTTAGCTCGTGATTTTTCTCCAACAATCCGTGCATCCACACTTGTTTGGACCTTTTTCATCAAGGTACATTGCATCCATGACGGATTGTTTCTCCTAAGGCGACATATCTGTCAATGTCTGATATTTTCTCAAGTATTTTTTCCATGAAGACTTTTTTTTTGATCATCGTGCTGTTGGCCTCGACTGCCGGGCCGACTTATTGCTGGGGCTTTTATGCGCACCGGCAGATCAACTACTATGCTGTTTTCCTGCTTCCGCCGGAGATGATCGGGTTTTACAAGAA
>CAJBPC010000381.1 GCA_903957405.1 uncultured bacterium
CAGGACGGAATGCTTTGTTAAAGCTGAAAAAAAAAAGAGATCCTTTTTTATGGGATCTCTTTTTTTCTATCTCGGGGAGGAGATTACTTATTCTTACGAAGGTTGGGGTGTGGAGCCGGAACTGTGTTCGGGCCATCCTCACCTTCACCAGCTGCACGTACGTCAACTGTATTGGGATCACCACCTGTTTGACCATGGCGGAAGATAAACCTGTTGGCGCTGATACCTTGTTTATCCACCAGGAAGTTGATGACGGAATTCACCCTGTCCCAGCTCAGTTGCTGACCGGCTTTGGAAGGCTCACCATATCCTGTTACCACCACTTTACATGAGGGGCTGTTGCGGAGAGACTCGCCAAATGTTGTCAGTGCAGACTCTGCATCTTTGCTGAGGTCAGCGGAATTGTTTTTGAAGGAAACGCTTGGCATGGAAACCTTGGAACAATCATTGACCGGTGGTTTCGTGGTGCAGCAAGCAGGCTCTGGGCATTTGCCAACACCATCCGCATCAACTGGCTGACATTCGGTTGGGGTGATAAGCTGTTTGTCTTTGCAATCCGCTACGCCATCACCATCGGTATCCCTGCTCACACCATGTGAATCAACCGGGCAACCTGCAGGTGTGTTAGGCTCATTGTCGAACTGATCTGTTACACCATCACCATCGGCATCATCCAAAACGGGTTTTGGAAGTTTCATGCGCTTGGGTGAGTTGAGTTCACCATATGCGAAATCAAGTGGATTCAGCCAGTAGAGTGGTTCTACAGACCTTGCACTGCGTCCGAGGTTGAAATTCAGGCCTGCAGTAAGGTAGTTGTATGAATCAAAATTCCTTGTCTGGGCAGCATCGCCATGGGCGTACTCCTGCCAACGCTGGCCATCAAGCAGATCATCCTGCACGAAGGTGATGCGTTCTTCGATTGAGAGATTCACACGTGGGGTAAGTTTGAAAGATACGCCTGCACCGACCATTCCTGAGCCCCTTGAAGTGGCATCACCAAACATGCGTGACTTCTTGATGGAGTGTGCTTCAGCACGGGTCTCGTATGAATTGTCAAGCAGGTTGCGAAGTGCCTTACGGATATCGGCCCTGTCGGCAAAAGCAGGATTGCTGGTAATGTTGGAGAAATTATACCGAGCGGTGCCATCCAAAGCATTTACAAAAGTCTTGTACCAGGTAAGTCCGACACCACCAAGAACATACACATTTGTCTTTGGCTTAGACTTGTGAAAAAGGATGTTGTTCAGAGAAAGGATTCCCTGAATGGCGAGATCGTTTACGTTTGATTTGTAATTGTAATAAACGACGTCGCGGGCAGGAAGGCGGTTGCCGAAGTTATCTACCACATTCGGAATATATCCGTTATTCTTCCATGCGGTGTTTTTGGCATAATTGTAAGACTGCTGCCATGAAAGACCCTTACCAATGCCATGCATGTACTCCAAACGAAGGGAGAATGCATAACCCAGGGATTTGCGAACATGACCTCCGAAACCGAAATTAGGGAGCCAATTCACGTCTCCATTGACATGAAACTCACCCGCTTTCACGCCAAGTTCCCATTGGCTGCGTGGCTTAGCCGGGTAATTGTACTGGTTGTTCAGGAACTCATTCTGCTGTGCAGCCCTAGAAGCAGGTATCAAGGAGGAATCCCTCCAATTGTAACTGCCTCCTGTTGTCACCTGGGCTTGCGAGCCGGCCGTAACCAACATTGCAGCAAAGCTGAGTAGGATTGGAAATTTGTTGCTTGACATAATAGATAAAATTGATTGGTAATGGACTCGTTTAAAAATTAAGAGAATATGTTAAGGTATTTAAAATTTGGACAAAAATATCACAGGAAATTCAAACAACAAATTTTTTACCTTTTTTTTTAATTGCCCCTGTACTCGCTGAAAATCTTACAATCGCCTATGAACAATAGCTTTTAAGCAGGAATTTATGTCTAAATTCGCAACTTATTCATGAATGCGAGCCCCGACATCATCAAGGAGGAATTGAAAGTTTTTGAGCGTGTTTTCAAAGACTCCGTAAATAGCCAAGTTCCCATGCTGGACCGCATCATGCGGTACATCGTGCGAACCAAAGGTAAACAAATGCGTCCGATGTTCGTGATCCTCACTGCGAGACTTTACGGACAAGCAACGGAATCCACATACAGGGCAGCTTCCCTTGTAGAATTGCTGCATACGGCTACGCTCGTACATGATGATGTCGTGGATGATGCCTCTGAGAGAAGGGGCTTCTTTTCCGTTTACGCCCTCTGGAAATCCAAGATCTCCGTACTTGTCGGGGATTATCTGCTCGCCAAGGGGCTGCTCCTATCATTGGAAAATGACGATTTCACGATCCTGAAACACATGTCACGTGCCGTGAAACAGATGAGTGAGGGGGAGCTTATTCAAATGGAAAAATCCCGTCAACTGAATATCGACGAAGACACTTATTTCACGATCATCAGGAATAAAACGGCATCCCTGCTAGCATCGGCCTGTGCGGCCGGAGCCTTCTCCGTCACAGCAGATCCGGATGCGGCAGAAAAAATGCGCCAATTCGGAGAATCAGTAGGGGTCGCGTTCCAGATCAAAGACGACCTTTTTGACTATGGAACCGAAGATGTCGGGAAACCGACAGGTAACGATATCCGGGAAAAAAAACTGACTTTACCGTTAATATACACCCTTCAACATTCGGATAAAGCCACCCGTAAGTCGTTAATTTACATCATCAAAAACGAAAACAGGATCAGGAAAAAGGTGGGATACATCATTGACGAGGTCGTGAAAGCAGGTGGTATAAGATATGCTGAACAAAAAATGTTCGAGTACAGGGACAAGGCACTTGAGATCCTGGGCGAATTCCCTGAAACACCGGTGCGGCAAGCACTTGAAGATCTGGTTCGCTATACCACCGACAGGAAAAAATAACCGTGAAAGAAATTCATAAGCTGTGGGTGACCCGAAAACCCACCGAAGACACCATTGCTGCAATCCAACAGTCTCTTGGCACCAGCCCGCTGGTCAGCCGAATACTCGCATGTCGCGGAATCTCCAACTACCAGGAAGCCTATAGCTTTTTTACCCCAAAGCTGGAGGATCTTCATGATCCCATGCTTATGAAAGACATGGACAAAGCCCTCTCGCGGCTTGACCGGGCATTCAGGACCGGAGAACGGATACTGGTCTACGGTGACTATGATGTGGATGGTACCACGTCCGTTGCCTGCATGTACCGTTTCCTTTGCAGCGTATACGACTCATCCCGCGTCGATTATTACATACCGAATCGTTACCGGGAAGGGTATGGCATATCCCGAGAAGGAATACGATTCGCAAAGGAACATGACTTCAGCCTGGTCATCGCCCTGGACTGCGGTATAAAGTCCACATCCCTTATTTCAGAAGCCCTTGCGGATGGCATATCATTCATCATCTGCGACCATCATATTCCGGATGCCGTCCTCCCGCCAGCTTCGGCGATCCTCAACCCAAAACAATCCGACTGCAATTACCCCTTCAAAGATCTTTGTGGTTGTGGCGTAGGATACAAACTCATTTCGGCTGTATGCGGCATGATGGGACTACCTGCGGATACACCATACGAATATTTGGACCTAGTAGCAACGGCCATCGCTGCGGATATTGTGCCGATAACTGGAGAGAACAGAACCCTCACCCATTTCGGGCTCAAGCGCGTCAATGCCGCCCCCTGCGTCGGGATTGCCGCACTCCTGGAATTGAACCGAACAGGCAGGCAACTCACCGTGACGGATCTGATTTTCATGATCGCCCCAAGGGTGAATGCTGCCGGTAGGATGGATGATGCCAAGAAAGCAGTCCGCCTATTCATAGAAACAGACTTCCTTCGGGCACTGTCACTTGCCGGTCAGTTGCAGGATGACAATGCAGAGAGAAAAGAAACGGACGGCATCATGACGGCGGAAGCCCTGTCGATGATTCAATCTGATCCGCAGCAATCAGTCAAAAAATCGACGGTCCTCTTCCAACCTCACTGGCATAAAGGCGTAGTAGGCATCGTTGCCAGCAGGATCATGGATCTATACTACCGGCCAACAGTCATCCTTTCACAGAACGGAGACATCGTTTCGGGAAGCGCCAGAAGTGTCCAAGGGTTCAATATTCACGACGGACTCGAACAATGCAGCGACCTCCTGACAGGCTTTGGAGGACATTACTTCGCAGCGGGAATGACCATGCCCCCGCAAAACGTACAAGCCTTCACGGAAAGATTTGAAGCCGTCGTCAAGGCATCCTCGCAAAATGCCTGCTTCACCCAGGAAATCATGATTGACGCCGTGGTCTCTTTTGCAGAACTGACCGCGAAATTTTACAGAACACTCTGCAGAATGGAACCATTTGGTCCCGAAAACCCAACCCCGGTATTCATGGCAACCAATATAAAGGATGACGGCGGAACAAAAATCGTAAAAGAAAAACACTTGCGCATTTCCGTCATGCAAGATGGACTGCATTTCTCTGGTATAGGATTTAACCTTGGCCCAAAAATGCAACTATTCGAAAATGGGGCTCCCGTCGATCTCGCATTTACGCTGGATGAAAATGCATGGAAAAATCAAAAAAACCTCCAATTGAAAGTCATTGACTTGCGGTCTGCCATCCATTAAACCGCATCATTTATAGGAATGGGGCATCCCTACGGACAAAAACCTGTTTACGGATACAGTATTTTTCCACTATAAAAAATTAAGACACAAAAAAGCGGCAATATTTTCCAATAAGAAAAAATTGCCGCTTTTTATTTCCAAAATGATCCGATTTCAATCCCTTATGCGTCGCTTTCGTTTTTTCCAGCCATCAATTCAATACTGCGGTTGATGAACTCGGTGAGGGAAGCTCCCTTGAGCAATCCCTGCGAGAGGAGTGCCAAGTCTGCCAGGTTACGGACCTGTTTTTTTCTTGCTTCCTCATCGTTTGACTGGAGGATTCCACGGTAAAGTGGGTGGTTGCCGTTCACAGTGAGATTGACCTCGTCTGGCATGTTCGCATAAAAACTTCCCATAGGACCGCTCATGGAAGCCATATCCTTCATCCTCCGCATGAATTCTGGGCGGGTAGCCATGACGGGGGGCGCATCCGGGCTCAGGCCTTTGACGTCTACTGACACTTGAAGACCATTTACCGGTACGTTGAACAATTCCTTTAGGGTCTCCGCATCTGCTTCAGAAAGCAAAGATTCCGATTTCTCCTGAACATCCACCAGGTTCTCCGCAATGTCGGAGTCTACCCGCGTGAATTGGATATTCTCCCATTTCTGCTCCATCTGATTGATGAAAGATGCATCCACCAGGGTATCAAGCCTGACAACCTTGTATCCACTTTTTTCAGCAGCGGAAATGTAGCCATCCTGTTGAATCGGGTCTGTCGTGTAAATAATGACATGCTTGCCATCCTTGTTTTTCTGCAGGGCGTCGACAGCGTTCCGGTATTCATCCAAGGTATAAAAATCATCCCCGCGCGCGGCTTGCATAATATGGAAGCGTTCGGCCTTATCGCGGAACTTATCATCGGTCATCATACCATATTTAACAAAAAGACCAAGGCTCTCCCATTTCTCCTGGAACGCCTTGCGGTCGCTGTTGAAGATCTCTTCCAGCTTGTCAGCGACTTTCTTAGTGATATGGCTATTGATCTTCCGCACATTGGGATCCCCTTGAAGATAACTGCGACTGACGTTCAATGGGATGTCAGGGGAATCGATCACCCCTTGCAAAAGCATCAGAAATTCCGGGACAATGTCCTTGACCTCGTCTGTTACGAAGACCTGATTGCTGTACAATTGGATCTTGTCTTTTTGGATCTCATAGCTCTGTTTGATCTTGGGGAAATAGAGGATGCCCGTCAGATTGAAAGGATAATCGACATTGAGGTGTATCCAAAAAAGTGGGGTTTCGTTAAAGGGATAGAGTTCCTTATAGAACTTCTCATAATCTTCACTGGTCAACTCCGATGGTTTGCGGACCCAGGCAGGGCTGGTGTTATTCACCTGCTTTTCTTCAAAAAAGATAGGTATCGGAAGAAATCTGCAGAATCGCTCCAAAAGACTGTTGATCCGTCCGGATTCCAGAAATTCTTTGCTCTCGTCGTTTAAATGCAGGATGATCTGTGTACCCCTCTCTTCCTTTTGGGTGTCTTCAATCACGTATTCGGGGCTTCCATCACATTCCCATCTTACGGCAGTGCTGCCTTCGCGGAAAGAAAGTGTTTTAATTTCAACCTTATCACTGACCATAAAACCGCTGTAGAAACCAAGGCCAAAATGACCAATGATGCTTGCTTCGGATTGCCCTTTATATTTTTCAAGGAATTCCTCCGCACTGGAGAAAGCTACCTGATTGATGTACTTATCCACCTCAGCTGCCGTCATCCCGACTCCCCTGTCAGCGATCGTGAGCGTTTTATGCTCCGCATCAATAGAAACATCGATGCGCAATTCGCCAAGTTCACCCGTGGCTTCACCTGATGAAGCGTAGGTCTTAAGCTTTTGTGTAGCGTCTATTGCGTTGGATATCAACTCCCTCAGGAAGATGTCATGTTCGCTGTAGAGGAATTTCTTGATGATAGGGAAGATGTTCTCCGTTTGGACACGTATCTGGCCTTTTTGCATAAAAAAAGATTTTTGCTTCGCAAATGCCATAACAAAACCAATGCCATCTGTAAATAACTGACACGATGTCAAAAAAAACAACGGGATCATGCTTTCCCGTCAGCTTTACAGGTAAAAGAGATGGGATTCTGTCAACATTTTACAGCTCCAGGGTGTGTTTTAAGTCAATTGTACCGGATCATCAAAAAAAAAAATGTAAGGTGAGGATTTACAGGTGAAAAGCTTACCTTTGCACCCCATAATTAATCACCAAATACAGGGAAACATGCAGAATTACGAAATGATGGTGATTTTCACTCCTGTTCTGAGCGAAGAAGGTTTCAAAACCGCTCAGAAAAAATATGTCGATTTCATCAAAGCCAATGGCGGTGAGATCGTACATGACAATCCCTGGGGGTTGAAATCACTGGCGTATCCCATTCAGAAAAAGACTACAGGTCTCTACTGGGTGCTGGAATATCTTGCGCCATCCGACATTAACGAAAAGCTGAAGATTCAGCTGCTGCGTGACGAGCAGGTCCTCCGTCAAATGGTTGTTAAACTCGATAAATACGCCGTCGAGTACAACCTTAAAAAGAGAAGTGGCGTTTCTACAGGGATCGAAAAAGCAGTGGAGGGTTAAACCATGGCCAAAGCAAATGAGATCAAGTATCTGACCGCGATCAAGACGGAGAAGCCAAGGAAAAAATTCTGCCGCTTCAAGAAGTACGGTATAAGGTACATAGATTACAAGGATGCGGAATTCCTGAAGAAATTCCTCAACGAACAGGGCAAGATGTTGCCTCGTCGCATCACTGGTAATTCTCTGAAATACCAACGTAAGGTATCGGAAGCCATCAAGCGCGCGCGCCAAATGTCTATCCTGCCATATGTCACAGACCTTTTGAAGTAGAACCCCCGTCCTAATCTTCTCGTTACAAGCGAGTTGGAGACAGTCCGCTGCGGCGGATTGGAGGCCGGTAAAACTTAAAAACAAAGATTATGCAAATCATTTTGATCCAGGACGTCAACAACCTGGGCGGCGCCAATGAAGTGGTGACAGTGAAAAACGGGTATGCCCGGAATTTTCTGATTCCAAGCAAGATGGCGGTGGAAGGTTCCCTCAGCAACATGAAGCAGCTTGAGGAAAGATTGAAGCAAATCCGCAAGAAAGAGGAGAAAATGATGGCCGAAATCAATAAGGTCATACAGGTTCTTATCGCATCCCCTGTTAAGATCGGTGCCAAGACCGGAACTTCCGGTAAAATCTTCGGTAGCGTGACCAACGTTCAAGTGGCTCGCGCCATTCGTGAACAAAAAGGGTATGAAGTGGACCGTCGGAAAATTCATATCATTGATGAAATCAGAGAACTCGGCACTTTCAAAGCCCGTGTCGATTTCGGTAACGGACACGAGACAGAGATGGAACTCGAGATCGTTGCAGAATGAATATCACCCTTGTTAGAAATAAAAAAAACCCCCTCTTGGGGGTTTTTTTTATTTTCGGAAAACAATACGCACACATGCTCAGAATATTTGCACTGATCGCAATGATGGCCGCCTCAAGTGAAATCATCTCCTGCAATGGTCATTCCTCTGAAAAACAAAAAATACCACGGGCAGATACGATCCCTACATTGAAACAAATCGTATCGGATCCTTCCATCCCCGGGAACTTCAGTCCACAGACCAAACTTCATTTTGACAGTTCAGAGATCAATGTGTTTTTAAAAAAATATCCAGACTTTGTCGCATTCAAAAAAGACATGGTCAAATTCTATAGAGGAAGATCATACGCTTATGCATGGTTCGAGGATGCCGGATTGATAGAACCCAGCATGGATCTTTATTACAGGATCATCAACATCCTGGATGAAGGCGTCCCCATGGAAGTACC
>CAJBPC010000382.1 GCA_903957405.1 uncultured bacterium
CCGGACGGAGCGGGAGGAATAGATTTGCCATCATCAGTACGAGCATGGATACATTGAAAACACCGCCGGTGGTTCAGCCTGCGAAGCCCGACCCCAGGATGAAGCTGATCGCTGCGAGGATCAGGAAAGAGCGGCAGCGGCCTGATGCGCTCATAGAGATTTTGCACACGGTACAGAACGCTTACGGCTACCTGCCACTCGGCGTACTCACCTACGTGACGAAGTCGCTGAAGCTTCCCCCTTCACGGGTGTATGCGGCCGCCACGTTCTATCATTTCTTCTCGCTGAAGCCCAAAGGGGAGCACACCTGCATCGTGTGCACCGGCACAGCGTGTTACGTAAAAAAGTCAAGGGAGATCCTAAAGGCCCTGGAAAAAGCATTCGGCATAGAAGCCGGCCAGGTGACACCCGATGGTCGACTGGGCCTGCAGGTGGCCCGCTGTATCGGTGCCTGCGGGCTTGCACCGGTGGCGATCGTGGACGACCGGGTGGAATCGAATGTCGAAGCGGCAACGCTCATCAGCGAAATAACCGGGAAACTGAATCAACCATGAACCGACAGGAATTCCTGATGCTGGCATCAACGGCAAAGGAAAAAAAAGACACTTTCAAACATACCATCTGCGTTTGTTCCGGCACGGGTTGCGCATCTGCCGGGTCAGAAGATGTGCTGCAAATGATGAAGGCCGACATCAGGTCGCGCGGGTTGGAAATGGAAGTGTCGGTCATCCCGACGGGATGTACCGGGCTCTGCACACAAGGGCCATTGGTGCAGTACATGCCCGCCAACACCATCTACCAGAAAGTAAGGGTTTCTGAAGTGCAGAAGATCAACGAAGCTCAGCTTGTATCGCACCAGCCCATCAAGGCGATGCTCCTCTTCGGAGATACCCGCCCCGAACCATTCGTCAACGCAACGGATGACCCTTTCTTCAAAAAACAACTCAAGATCGTACTGAAGGACTGCGGCGAAATGGATCCCGAAGACATCGAAGACTATTTTGCACACGACGGCTATAAAGCCCTGGACAAGGCATTGTTTTTGATGACACCGGAAGACGTCATTGCAGAAATAAAGCATAGCAGGCTGAGGGGAAGGGGCGGTGCAGGATATCCGACGGGATTGAAATGGGAAAGTGTTTACAAGCATGTGAACGACCAGAAGTACGTGATCTGCAATGGGGACGAAGGCGATCCCGGGGCCTTCATGGACCGCAGCATCCTGGAAGGCAATCCGCACAGGGTGTTGGAAGGCATGGCCATCGCGGCTTATGCCATCGGTGCGAACAAAGGCTACGCCTACATCCGCGGAGAATATCCGCTGGCGATAAAACGCATTGAACTCGCCATCCGGCAGGCGAGGAGATCGGGCTTGCTGGGTACGGGCATCCTGGGCACCGACTTCAGTTTCGATGTCGAAGTGCGCATCGGTGCCGGTGCATTTGTCTGCGGGGAAGAGACAGCCCTCATCGCATCCATTGAAGGCAAGCGCGCCACCCCTACGGCCAGGCCGCCCTACCCTTCGGAAGCAGGGCTCTGGGGGAAACCCACACTGATCAACAACGTGGAGACCCTCGCCACCATCGTACCCATCATCATCAACGGAGGAGGATGGTACAGCGAGATCGGCACACCCAAGAGTGCCGGTACAAAAGTCTTTGCCCTTGCAGGCAAGATCAACCACTCTGGACTTATCGAAGTGGCCATGGGCACGACCCTGCGCGAGATCATCTATGAGATAGGAGGAGGCATCCCCGGCGGGAAAGCCTTTAAGGCGGCACAGACCGGAGGGCCTTCCGGAGGCTGCATACCGGCAGAACACCTTGATGTGAAAATCGATTATGAAGCCCTGATGAATCTCGGATCCATCATGGGTTCGGGCGGACTGATCGTGATGGATGAGGATTCAGACATGGTGGACGTCGCAAGGTTCTTCATGGAGTTCTGCATGGATGAGAGCTGCGGCAAATGCGTCCCTTGCCGCGTCGGGACGAAGATGATGCACGACATGCTCGACAAGATCTGCAAGGGAAATGCCACACAAGCAGACCTGGACCGCCTGGTGGAACTGGCAGCATATGTCCAGGATACAAGCCTCTGCGGGCTGGGGAGTTCCGCACCGAATCCATTCATGAGCACACTCCGGTATTTTAAAAAAGAATACGAATCAAAGCTCCACGCAACATCCGCAATACAAGCAGCACATGGCAACGATTGATATTCAAATCGATGACAGGCATCTGAAAGCTACTCCCGGCGCGACGATCCTTGACATCTGCCGGGATAACGGGATCGACATCCCCACCATGTGTCATCTGGAAGGCCTTTCCGACGTGGGGGCCTGCAGGCTGTGCCTTGTCGAGATCGAAGGCGTCAGGAAACTCCAGTCATCCTGCACCACGAAGGCGACGCCCGACATGGTCATTCAGACGCAGACCGACCGGCTGAAAAACTATCGCCGCATCACCACGGAATTATTCTTCGCCGAACGAAACCATTTCTGCGCGGTATGCGTGGCCAATGGCAATTGCGAGCTCCAAGACCTTGGCTATAAAGTGGGCATGGACCATGTCCGCTATCCATATCTGTCGGCTGACTGCGACCTTGATGCGACGCATCCGCAGATGGTGATGGACCACAACCGATGCATCCTGTGCACCCGTTGCGTGCGCGTATGCGCCGAAGTGGAAGGGGCACACAACTGGGATGTGATGAACCGCGGATTCAACGCCCGCATCATTTCCGGCTTCAACACACCCTGGGGTGAATCTACCGATTGCACTTCCTGTGGCAAGTGCATGCATGCCTGCCCGACAGGTGCCATATGGCCCAAATCGGCGACGATGGGCAAATTGGAGAAGAACCCCGCAATGATCGGGGAACTGGTGAAGAAGAGGCGGATGGACCGCTGACAGCGCCCGAAAAATAAATATGATGCCAAAGAAAAAAATCGCCACGATATGGCTGGGAGGATGCTCCGGTTGCCACATGTCGCTGCTGGACATGGACGAAAGGATCCTGGAGATCGCCAGGCTGGCGGACATCGTCAAGTGTCCCATTGTCGACGGAAAAGAACTCCCGGAGGTCGACATCTCCCTTGTGGAGGGAGCAGTCACCAGCGACGAACACCTCCGGGAGATCCTCCATATCCGGAAACAATCGAAACTGCTGGTGGCGTTGGGAGACTGTGCCGTGATGACGAACGTCACCGGCATGCGAAACTTCTTCCCATTGAAGGATGTCATAAAGACATCTTACCTGAATGCGCCGAGCAACGATGCGCAGGGATCACTCCCGTCGCACCCCGCACTGCTGAAACTGCATGAAAAAACATACCCGTTACAGGAATTCGTGAAGGTGGACCACTACATACGCGGATGCCCACCCGACGCGGACACGATATTCCACGTGTTGTTCGAATTGCTCCACGACCGCGTACCGGATATAACGTCAATGCATACCCTAAAATACGGATGACATGGAAGGAAGAAAGATCATCATATCACCCGTCACCCGCATCGAAGGGCATGCGAAGATCACCATCCACCTTGATGACGGCGGAAGGGTCCATGACGCCGTTTTCCACGTGAACGAGTTCCGGGGCTTCGAGAAGTTCTGCGAAGGACGCATGTACACGGAGATGCCGGTGATCACTCCGCGCATTTGCGGCATCTGTCCGGTGAGCCACACCGTGTCAAGCGTCAAAGCCTGCGAAATGATCGAAGGCATCCGCCCGGCAGTGACCGGCGACATGATCCGAAGGCTGATGCATCTCGGACAGAACATCTCCTCACACGCATTGTCGTTCTTCCACCTTTCTGCACCGGATTTCCTGCTGGGATACGACAGTGATCCCGCAAAGCGGAACATCCTCGGCATCGCGGAAAAACATCCCGACATCGCCCTGCGCGGCATCCGTTTGCGGAAGTTCGGGCAGGAGATCGGCGAACGCATCACCGGCGAGAAGATCCACAGCTCCGGCATCGTACCCGGAGGGATGACCTTCCCGCTGACCGAAGAAAACCGAAAGGCCTTACGGGCATGGATACCCGAATGCATCGAAACCGCCCGGATCGGCATCGGCATCATCAAAAAATTCATGGAGGACAACGCCGCAATGGTGTCGGACTTTGCGCCCTCCCCCACCCATTACCTCGGGACGGTCGCACCGGATGGCACACACGAACTGTACGACGGAAAGCTCAGATGGATCGGCCAAGAGGGGCAGATCCTATCGGACCAGGTCGACCCGTCGAACTATCTCGAGTTCATCTCCGAGCGATCGGTCGACTGGTCATACCTCACCTATCCATACTACAAACCCCTCGGCATCGACGAAGGGATCTATCGCGTCGGACCGCTCGCCAGGCTGAACGTGGCCTCCCGCATGAAGACAGAGGCTGCGCAAAAAGAATTCGAGATCTTCAAAGCGATCGGCAATGGGAAACCCGTGCACGGGACCTTCCTGTTCCACTATGCACGACTCATAGAAACACTCGGCTCCGTGGAGGAGGCTGCGCTCCTGCTCGATGATCCACGCATCACATCATCCCATATCCGGACACAAGGAGTGTGGAACCGGCACGAAGGGATAGGCAGTTGCGAGGCACCGCGAGGAACCCTGTTCCATCACTATACCACCGATGACGACGGCAAGCTGAAAAAAATCAACCTGCTCATCGCAACCGGACAGAACAACCCATCCATGAACCGGTCGATCACCGAAGTGGCAAGGCTTTAC
>CAJBPC010000383.1 GCA_903957405.1 uncultured bacterium
ACCACATCATGTATTACGGAGAATATGCATGCGATTGCTTCTACAGCTCCGGCCGCACCCAACAGATGTCCTGTCATGGATTTTGTGGAACTGATGTTAAGGTTGTACGAGTGGTCACCAAAAACGCCTTTGATCGCCTTTGTCTCAGCGATATCACCGAGTGGAGTGGACGTTCCGTGGACATTGATGTAATCGATATCCTCCGGGACCATGTCGCCATCTTCCAAAGAAGCCCTCATGACACTGAGTGCGCCTAACCCGTCGGGATGTGGGGCTGTGATATGGTAAGCATCGGCTGTTGCACCGCTGCCTGCGATCTCACAGTAGATTTTTGCCCCTCGTCGGATGGCGTGTTCCAGCTCTTCAACGATGAGCGCACCGCTGCCCTCACCCATCACAAAGCCATCCCTGTGCTTATCGAATGGCCTTGATGCCGTTTTGGGATCATCGTTTCGCTCACTGAGTGCCTTCATGGCGTTGAAGCCAGCCACTCCGGCGTCGCTGATGACAGCCTCGCTGCCGCCGGCAACGATGATGTCGGCTTTACCCAATCGGATGAGATTGGTAGCCTCCATAATTGCATGGGTAGAAGATGCGCAAGCACTTACCACGGCAAAATTGGGCCCACGGAAACCGTGCCGCATGGATATTTGCCCGGCTGCAATGTCCAAGATCATCTTGGGGATGAAAAATGGATTGAAGCGGGGAGTGCCGTCACCTTTGGCATAGGCCATGACCTCTTCCTGGAAGGTGAGCAGTCCACCGATACCACTGGAAAAAATGACACCGGTTCGGTCTGGGTTTACATTTTCTTTCGAAATGCCCGCATCTTTGATGGCTTCATCACTGGCAACAAGTGCCAGTTGTGTGAAACGATCCAGCTTTCGCGCTTCCTTTCGGTCGAAATATGCGACCGGGTCGAACCCTTTCACTTCGCAGGCGAAACGGGTCTTGAATTTCGATGCATCGAAAAGAGTGATGAAATCGGCGCCAGATACACCGTTAATCAAACCCTGCCAATATTCATTGGCAGTATTGCCGATCGGTGTGATGGCGCCGATTCCTGTAACTACTACTCTTTTAAGTTGCATACGTTTGGGTTCCCTTTTTGTAGGGCAGATTACTTTGCGTGCTCTTCAAGATACGCTACAGCCTGGCCTACCGTGGTAATGGTCTCTGCCTGCTCATCTGGTATGGATATGTTGAATTCCTTTTCAAACTCCATGATCAATTCTACAGTGTCGAGGGAATCCGCACCAAGGTCATTGGTGAAAGAAGCCTCAGAAGTGACTTCCGCCTCGTCGACGCCGAGCTTGTCAACGATGATCTTCTTTACCCTTGTTGAAATGTCTGACATTGTTTTAAAATTTGGTTAATTAGGGTGCAAAAATATACCTTTTGAGATAAAAACAAGTTTTCATGAAAAAGAGTGAATAAACTATTCCTTAATTCAAGCATCCAATGCGAACCACCCGTTTACAGGTAGCTGCAACTCATGAGCTTAGCCGAAATGAAAATACTCATTTGGTTCGTTTTCAGCTAACTTCAAGTTACATACAATCATTCAAAAATCTTCATATGGCACTCTGGGTCATTGCATTCGGATCCCCCGAATACCATCGGATGGTCGAACTCCGAAATGACATTTTGCGCAAACCCCTTGGCCTTGTCTTCAGCGAAGAAGAACTTCAGCGTGACATGCATGACATCCTTATAGCCGCATTTGATGAAGACATCATGCTGGCTTGTTGTATCCTGACAAGGGAAGGGCCGGAAACCTGCAAACTACGACAGATGGCAGTACAAAAAAACCGGCAGGGAAAAGGAATCGGTGCTGCAATCATACATTTTGCCGAAAACATTGCCCGAGACAGGGGCTATCGGAAAATCATCATGCACGCCCGAAGTGCTGCGGTCGGTTTCTACGAAAAACTCGGTTATGCCACTTATGGAGACCCCTTCGAAGAAGTGACCCTCCCCCATTTCAGCATGCAGAAAACACTGATCTGATATTGATGGTCGAATTCTATCGCCGCCTCACTTGCCGGTGATCCGAGCCCGCATCAGCTTCCGGGCTTCATTCATTTCATCGGGATCCTCAAAACAATCCTTTGGCAGCAGAAAAAAACTCCTGCTGTCGAAATACAGATGAAAAAAACCGGGAGATTCGAAATACGTGCTGAACTCCCTCCAAGCCCAGGAACGGGTCCCCTTCTCGGTGTCGATGAACATATGCTGATCCTCGATGCGGACCTTAAAACGATCACGAAATGTCCGGCTCTTCCGATAGATCAGTTCCGGAAGCCAGAACCAAAAAGCAACCATCATCACCAACCACAGGAACGAACTCATCAGAAAGGGAAGCGGTGTAATCAACTTGACAGCAAACATGACCGCGGAAAATAACGCAAAGACATTGACAAGAATCAGCATCAGGCGTATCTCCGTCTTTTTAATAAAATGATACCTAAGGGCCTGTATGACCTGAGGCTTTTCGTATGTGACATCGACTTTCATGTATCCGCCAAAATAACGGAATCCTCACGATAA
>CAJBPC010000384.1 GCA_903957405.1 uncultured bacterium
AGTTTCTCGAACCGGAAGGTCTTCGTGCCATTGCCCTTCATCTGAAAGGGCATGGACTCTGTCACGAGCATCCGGTTGCTCAGCACGGGGATGGTCTTCTCTTCGCCATCGCTGTAAGCACCTGCCTTTGCGATGATCCTGTACCTGATCGGCTTGCTGAAATTACCGGGGACGGTGATGCTGAAGTTCACGGCAGTGCCTTGCTTGGCAGCTGCGGTGAAGTATTGCTTCGCAAAGATGTTGTTGAAATATCCGTCGACGGGACTGTCTGTCTCCGCATCGAAAAGCTGCAATTCGGCTTCCCCGCTGATTTCCTTGTCTGACAGGTTTGAGATGCGTGCCGGGATGACGATCTGGTCGCCTTCACGCAAGAAACGCGGGGCATTGGGTTGCACCATCAGTTGTTTCTGCGATACAACCTGTTTCGTCTGCAGCCCCGTGGCAAGGTCTTTGGTATGTGCGAGTACCTGCCATTTCCACTGTGTCACCGCGTCCGGCATCGTGAAGTTGAAGCTGACATTCCCCTCCGCATCCGTCTTCATGTCTGGCAGGAAGAAGGCCGTCTCCCGGAAGTCTTTTCGCACCTGAACAGATGTCTCCGCCGGGGTCGGCTTCTCCTTTATATTTGTTTTATCCACCGTCACCGGTTCATTCATTGCATTCTGGTCTGCATTTTCTGCCGGGGGCATGGCAACCATCTGTGCCTTCTCCATCATGACGGCCGAGTCAGCCATGACGGGCATGGCCATGATCTTGGCACTGTTTCGGCCATAACCGACCCTTATTTGTCTGGAGTCTTTCTCCCACAAGAGCATATCGAAATTCTTTAAGAAAGGCGGAAGCTCCTTTTTTGCGACATCGACGGTTTCCGCTTCCTGCATGCTGAATCCATTCGATGACGACCAGGGTTTGAACTGGTACAGGTCGAATCGTGTCGGATATCTTTCAAAGAGATCCGGCTTGCTCCATGCGTGTGGCATGAACTGGTCGAGAGAACCGTCATACATCGACATCAGCACTTCCGCAGCCACTTTGTCGCCTTTCGGACCTTTGACTTGGATGGTCCATTGCTCCTTGCTTCCCGGCTCCGTCTTGTCTCTATACGTCAGGAACCGGATGTCAAGTGCTTTATCCGACCAGGGAACCTGTTGGACGTCGTGTTGTGCGAAGAACCGATTGTGTTTCACGAATGCGTGACTGACGCCAAAGCCGCCGCGGTCTTTATCGCCTACGGGGAAATTGAATTTTTTGGATTCCCGGTTCAAGGTGATGAAACGGAATGGATGTACCGGATCGGGATAGGCAACGATCGCTTGTGGTTTCACATTTTTTTTCCGGTATGCTTCCGGGACTTTCGCATCGTTGTATCCATCGAGCAATTGTATGACCCAAAGGTCATCGGCACCGGTGCTGACCTGCAGGGAGGCTTCCTCGCCCGGCTCTGCGGGATTCTTCATCAGGTTATAACTGAAATATCCATATTTGTCAGATACGCCGGTCTTGCTGTCCGCCACGAGGAAGTCTGCCTGCGTCGTGACCATTTCACCGGACGCATCCCTGGCTTCCGCGATAAGGCGATACCATCCTGCGCGAAGGTTTTTTGTCGGTATGTTCAGCTGATGTCCCGCGCCTTTGATCGTGTCCGCTTTTCGCATGACGACATCGCCTTTCTTCCAGTTTTCGTGACGGGTTTCCTGGGCGAATTCATCCATGGGGAAAAGGGAGAGGTATTCTTTTTCGGATAGTACGAAGGTGTCAGCCGCCTCCCAGTAGCGCGTACGGATCAATCTTTCGGGTCCGCCCAGCGGGTAGAGGCTGATGTTCGCCGCTATGGTCTGTGGGACCCCGGAAATATTCTTTGCGGAGACCATCACCGGCATGTCCCTATCGTTCGGGAAGTCTTGTTTTTCTGCTACTTGAAGCGAGAGATCGAGGCTGTGGTATCCTATCGATACGATCTGTTCCGCAGATCGCGTCTCGCCATTGATATCTGTCACGTCTGCGATGATCTTATAATCGAAGATCGGCAGGGTGGACCTGTCGATGGATTTGTCGGGAATGGCCTTGAACCGCATGCTGAACGATCCATCGGTGGATGTGCGCGTTTCGCCATGCGTGATGTCCATATCCCGGCCTTCAGGCATGTCGTATCCGTAGAATCTCCATGGATACGGGAACCGGGCGACGCGGGTCACGCGGTAGCTGACCTTCGCCCCGTTGGTGCTGCTGCCGGCATACGCCATGGCGGATCCTTTGACGATAACGGTATCGGATACCCTGAATTCCTCCGTTGGCTTTTCCCATTCCACGTAGAAGTTCGGTCGCTTATATTCCTCGACCTGGATCGTTGCCCCAGCGTACTGATCCCTTTCCCGGATCGTGAATTGGCCCGTAAGTCCATTTTCTGGAAGCAAGAAGCTGCCGGAGAATGTGCCATATTCACCTGTTTGCGCATCCAGTGTCCCTTTTTCTTCTCCATTGACGTTCGCGAGTATGATCGATACCTGCCGGTCGGTGATCACCTTGGGTCTTTTCGTGTCAAAATCACGTGTGACGAGAATGCCCTTGACATGCACAGACTGGCCGGGACGGTATATGCTCCGATCGGTGAAAAGGAATAGTCTCCGATGGTGCTTTTCATATTCATATGGCTCGTTGATCCAATGCTGGTTGTCGGAGTGGGTCCTGTAGCCTGGTTCTTCAAGCCGAAGGCTGTCGCTGCCGAGCTTCACCTCCACCATCATCCCGCCGTATCTGTAAGGTGCATTCGGCATGCGGAAATATCCGTCAAGATCGGTTTTGAGTGTTTGCAGCAGTTCAGTCCTGTTTTGGCGATCGTTGTAGTCATAACTGCTTGTCCATACATCCACCTTTGCAGATGATATCGGTTTACCCGTACTCCTGTTCAGGACAAAATAATCCTGCCCCCTGTGTATCCAGGATAATACGGAGACGTGGAGGTAGATGACGGACAACGGGTGTTGTTTTGGAAGGAAGGTTTTCTCGGTACTTGCGAGGATGGCATAGTGACCTGCCGGGAGTGCTTCTATGGGCAGTTCAACGGAATGCATTTTCATGTCTGCGGTGACCGGTAGCGGCTGGCTGACCTCTCTGGTGAATTTTTGCTTGCGCAGTTCCTCCCAGTATTTGTCGTGCGAACGGTCGTTGTGTTTTTCGCGGAATGAATCAGGGATATTGATGATCCGGTATTGCAGGTGTTTGATATTCCTGAATTGCACCAGGAGGCGGAAGGGTTCGCCGGGGATATTGACGCTTTCGGCCTGCAGGGAAAGCCGCTGTGC
>CAJBPC010000385.1 GCA_903957405.1 uncultured bacterium
ATTGGAACTGCCGCAGCTGTCCGTACAATTTCGAGAGTCAATGAGACGCTCCCACACAAGATGTATGAGCGCTTTGCCTATCAACTTATTTTGGAAGCAAAACAAATATACATTGACAAATCAGAAAACGATATTTGGTTATAGGTACTGTCTTTGCATTGGATGTCCCTGCAATCGATCTGCGTGTAAGGCTTTGGGGTGTGCCATAGTCAGATCGTCAAAAGGTGGAATCAAACTTCAAGCGCAATTGGACCTGTCCATATCGATACCAGCATGTATGCTTGTAACTCCAGCATCGGTTCATGACGTAAAAATATTAGTCATAAGGGAGTCCGTATCAAATCGCCTGTGCGTTGTCAAAGTTTTATACTCGAACAATTCTGAGAAGCGGTTCGAAAGCATAAAGAGCCGGCCTTCTACCGGAAGCTTCCTTCATTATTCTAATAATATTTCTGTCCAGAAGTAAGCGAGTAAATCTGGATGCTGTCTGTGATGGAATACCACTCGCGCTTGTGAAACGGCTATTTTTAAAGATGGGATTTGCAAAAATAAAATCCAATGCATTCACGCTCCATTTAGACGAAAGGGTATCAGCAAATACGGATTTCATGTCTTCATAGAGATGCTTGATACGCTCGGCTATTTGTATATTCTTTAGTGCCTGTTCTTCAATTGCTTTGAAAAAAAAGTCGCACCAGTCTTCCCAATTGCCATCAGAAGATACTTTTCTCATCCTGTCGATGTATAGATCTTTGTGTTGTTCCATATAACCACTGATGTAAAAATGGGGTGCAGCGATCGTCCCTGTTGACCATAGATACAGGGTGATCAACATTCTGCCTATCCTGCCATTACCATCTTTAAAAGGGTGTAATGCTTCGAACTCCAAATGCATATATGCTGTTTTGATCAAAACAGGATCACTGCTTTCGTGCAAGTAGTTGAATAAAGCTTCCATGCCATCAATCAGCTTCTCCGGACTAATGGGGATGAACTCAATTTTCTGTTTGATCTTATCAGCCAGAAAATTCTGTTCAGTTTTATATTGGCCGGGCGATTTTTCAGCACCGCGACCGAAAGAGAGCAATTGTTGGTGGATTGATCTTACCAGATGCTGAGACAATGGATAACCATCCTGTATCGCCTTTTGGGCATTCGTTAATGCCCTTTGATATAAGATTGTTTCAAAAACTTCAGAACGAACTTTCTCAGGATGCTCTTCTGAGGTTTCATCAAAGTCAGCTTCATATTGAAGGATTTCATCCATGGTGCTAATAGTACCTTCCATTCTCGATGAAATCACAGCCTCCTGGTTTCTTAAGGGAGCCAAGAAAAATTCGGTGCTATGCAGCGATTTTAGCACTTGGTCGTATCGTGCTAAAGCATCGGTGGCTTTTAGCAAAGATCCCAGAATGCTGTTGATGTTTAAAGCACGTGGAGGAAATGCTCCATAATGGTAGTGTACTGCATTTTGAGTATCCAAAGCGAAACGTTGAAGTTCAAAATTATGAAAATAACATTGACAAAGCGTTTATATCATTATAAAATCAAAATAATGAGCGACAAGCAAGCTTGTTGTTAAAGTGTGAACATCAAATCTGCTTGATGATTAAAAACGAGGAAAAATGAGTGACAAGTTTTTTTGAGTGTAATGAAGAAACATATCTGCCTGTCCAGTCTAAGTGGTGAAAAAAAGCGAACGGAGCCAGAAAGATACAGTAGCCGAACAAACAGTTTCGCAGCAGGTCGAAAAATATTTCTTTTTGAGGGAATTCATGATGCCGCCCGGCGTTCAGCGATTTGCTGCAGCCTGCTGTGAAGATGAAATCCGGAAGGTGTGGAAACTTCGCATGGCGCCTGAGGTTACTTCGCTTTCGCATAGAGATCACCGATGTGGAAGACGATGCCCCTTCCCCCAAAACTATTGTTATGAAAAATATCAATGCGGATATGTCCTTCCGGGGCCGGATCCAGCGATCTGCCTGAACCGGTCCGCCCCTGCTGAAGATCTGCCATGTAAACCCAGTCCGCCTGCGAACCCCGATTCCCGGTACCCCAAAATTCGGAGATACCGGATTTCTTTCCAGCGATCTTCATGAAACTTCTATTGATCCGTATGAGCAAGTCCTTCAGCTCGGACTCTTCCATGTCGGTGAGCACGCAGTCTCCCTGGTATTCCACCCTCGTAGCATCACCAAGGCCGCTGTTGTTTCCAAACAGGGCCTTTACATTGACATGCAGAAGCTGCAACTCACTGGGCTCGACCTTAAACATGAAATCGGAGGGGACAGCCTTCCGATAGGTACGGGGTTGAAGAACGGGGGATCTCATAGCGTTTTGTTTTTATGTGGTTCGACATATTGATATTCAATCTTTTCAACTCTCGTCGGACATGAGGGTGAGGTATTCCTCCTCGGTGAGGTGTCGTGGAGATTCCAACCGTTTTGCACCCGGCTTTGTCCGCAGCAGCACGCAATCCCCCTGCCTCACGATGGCTTCTATTCCGCCCGGTTCAATATCGGTCCGGATGGTCCATGCAATAGCCTGCACGGGGGTCACCTTGCGTTCGAGACCGGTTTCCGACAATCTGTTCGCATTGTTCTTTTTATCTTTCGGCAGGTTGTTCGTGTAGATGGCCCTCATGTTAACCCAGATGACGTATTCCTTCGCCGTCGATGTATCCCAGCATTTAACGAAATACTGTTCTGTCAAATTCCGGGACAGAAACCTCTGGAGTTTGCTGGAGTTCTCCTCCTCATCCTTGTTTCTGAAACAGACCCTGTACAGTTCGTAGACATCCTCAAAGTTGTGACGGGTCAGCGTGCCATCCGCATCGACCCATGTCGTACTCTTTTGCAGCGTCTCCCTGCTGACGAGTGTGGGTGACACCTCTTCAATCATGCCCTGCAGGCCGAGGTGTTTGAAGGCGATCCTGCGCCTGTCCGGGTCATCCAACCCGTCTATGATGGATGCGAAAGTCAGGGGTGGGATCGAATGCCATACATCCTCGAGCGACTTGAATGTACAATCTCCATGCTTTGCCTTTAGGATGCGAAGACCCAATTCGCTCGGGAATTCACGTGCGTCGATGATGACTTTCATAATTAAGATGTTTTTGGATCAGATAATATAAATCAATCCCAAACAGGTACGATGCTTCCTTGCATGTAAGGGTCGGACGATGGCCCGATGTCAGATAAACTTTTAACCGAGAAAGGATCGTACTCGACCTGCATGCCCATGACCCATTCTCCTTGCTGGATTAGAATAGACTTGTGCTCTGCATGCCTTCCGTCAGGGTCTTCATGTTTCAGGATGCCATCGGATCTCATATCCACTTGCTTATAGTCCTTCTCCCCACTGATGACGGCATCGCCGTAGAGCACATGCTGGTTCTCTCCCTCTCCCTTAAGGAGGACCGTGCTGTTCATATTTACTAGTATTGTCTTGTTCATATCCGGTTATTGAAATTTTATTTTTGAGTATCTAAAGTGAACGGCTGCGAGCCGCTCTGATGCTTAAGGGGGCAAATTATACGACAGGTTTGTATGCTATTTACAAAGTGTTTTTTTACGCATCCTTGAAAGGCAAACGGATCAGTATTCGGAGATGAAATAAAACCCATCCTCAGAAAGGTCTGTAACACAGGGCGGAAAATATCTTTAGGCAATGATCAGCGATGGCCGGTCGCATCTGAATAGCCCTGCGGAGGTGGCAGATGCCCGTCGGGACAAAGCCGTTCATCGTCGGATAGGCAGGTACTCAAACTGATTATTCCGGTTTGCCGAAACTTTTTCCAGGTATCAGGAAACTCCATTGCAAATACATTACAAAGCCGTTATGCATATTTGCGCTGAAGAATGGAAGCAATGGATCTAGCGCGCATCAAAAAGCCATTGGAAGCGAATGTGGAGGAAATGGTATAGATCATCCTTACATGAAAACCCTTTACATGGTCTATGCGTCTCCCGTGGTGAGGCATTCGGAAAGCAAGCCGGGAAAAACACTCCGCTTCACGAATACATCATAATACAAAACCGAGCAAGCAATATATAAATCAAAGTCTGATGAACATGATGAATCATGGTGGAGTGAACCAAACGCTGATATGTAACCGAATACAGATCCTGTTGTTCAGAGACAGGATGATTGCAAAAGCGAGGAATGAATATAAAAAAAGGGATTTCCTGGAGTCAAGGGTGTATATGATGTGGTTAGACCGAGATCGGGAAAGTTTCTTCAGATTCAAGAAGATACCCGGCACTCCGGTTACGGACTATGAAAACGGGGTGTGTGAAGCGGAGGAGACCCAGAGAATCATCGAATCAGAGATGAAAAGATTCAAGGATGAAGGATGTCAGTTCCTCTGTGTGTTTCGGGTAAAGGTGATCTACAACGGAGATGAACTGGAATACGTGCACACTTCGCTCAAGGTAGGGGAAGCACTGGAGGAAGTGGAAACCGAGCTCTTCGAAGTGGTATGGTTTACCACACCCGAAGACGTAGAACGAAAATACATGTATCCGAGATTCGAGTTGATCGAATGGTGAAAGAAGACATCAAAGAAAGGAATCGGTCAACTTTGCGCGGCTTTATGATCCAAAAAAATGAAACAGATCCATGATCAGGCAAGGTGTTTTCGGTCCATGCGGCATTTCATCGATCACGGATCGCACCGGGGTGAAAGGGGTCGACTTGGGGGGATACGACCTTCATCTGATCGTGTACATCGAAGGTGACAGGCCCAGGCCAATCATCCACATGGCGGGTGACGTGGATAAAAGGCGTTATTTCGAGGGGTATCCCGACTTCATGGACCTCGTCGAAGCGTTCTGGCCCCTTTCCTTCGACGACGCCCTTCTGCTCACCACCCTTTTCCCTCTGGACCGGCGCTACGCCACACCCGAAGGGATTTCGAGGCTGAACCGTTACCACAGGGATTCCTTTTTCGAAGGTTTCCTTTCCGCGAGCCGGGGACTATTGTTGTATTGTCATCAGCTGGAGCAGGTCTGCAGCATGGTTCAGGGCATGTCACCCGAAGACGCCATTGCCATTCGGCGAACCTGGAACCAGAGATCCCCGTCATCCGCGAAACTGGCGAACATCATCACCATCTCCGAAGACTACACCCTTCTGGACCTGCTGAATGAATCCACGCTCGAGAGAATGGGCTGCGTCTACGACGCCAACTTCAAGGGCGCCTACCCACTGTACCAACACGTAAACCGCAAGCACTGAAAAACAAAAACCCATGAAGATAAAAGTGGCATCTCTGACCGACACAGGCCTAATGCGGAAAAACAACGAGGACAGTCTGCTGGTCTGTCCGGACCTACGGGATATCGCCATTACAGAGATGGAGGAATCGATAGAGGTCGGACTGGAAGGAGCGCTCTTCGCCGTAGCGGATGGTATGGGCGGCACAGTCGCCGGCGAGGAGGCTTCCAGGATGGCCATCAAGGGATTGGAGGGTTTGGTGGGATCGAAGGTCTTTAAGCCAGGTTTACCCAAAGAGGAAATCGAGCGCATCTTCGACATCGCATGCATGGGGATTCAGATCTCGATGGTAGACCTTGGCCAGGAAGATCCCGATACGCTGGGTATGGGTACGACCCTGGTCATGGGATTGATCCGAGAAGGGGTTGTGCACCTCGCATGGGTTGGTGACAGTCGCTGCTACCTATATCGTAAAGGGTCCGGACTATCCTGCATGACCAAAGACCATTCATATGTGCAGTTGCTGTTAGACCAGGGGAGCATCACCCCGGACGAGGCTTTCCACCATCCCCATTCGAACTTCGTCACCCGCTACCTGTGGTGCGAGGATGATGACGAATCACTTCCCGATCATACATCTTTCATGCTGAAGGCAGGCGACAGGCTGTTGTTCTGCAGCGACGGTGTGAACGGGATGCTGAGGGACCGTGAAATAGAGGAAGTCATGGCAGAGGAAGCGGAGACAAGAGCCTGCGTGCAGCGGTTGGTGTCTGACGCGATCGACAGAGGCGGGAAGGACAACATCACCTCGATCTTAGTGGATTTGCTGACTATATGATGATTGGATGGATTGGTTGCGGGAGAAGATCCAACGAGCGGACATCGGAGGAGGCAGTAAACTATCAGCCAGAGGATACCGAAGATTAGATACCATCAGAGCCATCATATACCTGCTTACAGGAAAAATCGGCTTTTCAAAGATCGATCGGTACTGCGCTAATCACTCGAATTAACAAAGAGACAATATAAAGCTAGTCAATTTAAACTTTTGTTCATGAATATATATCTATTTTATGGGCATTTCTAAATAATATAAATCATAAAATTAGATATAAATATTAATCTGCTATTCATAAAAAAGAATAAACCATAAACATGTCCGCGAGTGTTGAAGTCAAACTACCCACTCCAATTGAACAAGTACCATTCGCCATTGTAAACCCGGAAAGTCTCGCGGACTACCTATTGTCAAACAATATCATCCCTTACAACCGCCGCTCATCAGATCGTTTCCCCCTTTAATTGACCCTTTTCCCGGCATTCCCCATCGGGAGTTATCTCATAGGTGACGTAGTCGCTATATTTACAGGATCGATATGCCCGAATGGATGAATCCTCCTGCCGCTCTATATACACATAGGGTTCCAGCGTTTTCTTTTTGAACTTTGTATCGAGTATATAATACCTGCCGATGTGGTCCGTGGCGATCATCAATCGGGTATTCAGCAAGTCGGTTACCTGGTAATGTGATGCCGGGATTTTCTTGTTCTTTACCAACGGCAGGAAATCCTTTTTCAACACATCCACCCAATAGGCGCAGTCATCGCCACTCCATTGCTTTTTTTGCACCCTTCGCGCCAGGAAACCCGTCACTTTGATGTCCGGTTTGATCTTGTTCGAAGACAACCATTTCTGATAGCCCGTTTTATTCTTTCCCTTCAGCACATAAGCGACATACTGCTCCGCCGTCAACAATTTTTTTATCAACGTTTCCTGCTCTTCAACCGTCAACGACGAAAAAATATCCTTATAAAAGGGCTTAGCCCAGTTGTAGAGCCGAATCAACAGGGATTTGTTAGGGAATATGAGCTTGTTTAATGTCGGAAGCAGTTTATTCGGCATCATACAGTAGTTCCCCAATGCAAAAATGCTGTACCCCGAAAGGTTCGCATCGCCCTCGTAGTTCTTATATTCAAACAGCAGGCTGGAGAGACTGGAGTACAACAAAGTGTCGTAAGCGATTTTTTTTTGGTAGGGCATTGAAGCAGGAACAGTGATCGAAATTCCAGGGTCAATATACCTCAGATAGGCAGAACTTTTTCCGGTCAGACAATACGTAGTAAAGCCATTTGTGCTGAAACCCTCCGGCTGGATATAAGGATTAACCTTTACTTTTTGCTGTGCAGAGCCAATGAAGGGAAAAGAAAGAATCATCAAGTACCAAAGGATATTTTTCATATGTTATTTTTTTAACGAGAACGAAAATAACATGTCTCTTAAATATTAAAAGTGAATTAACATGGTTTTACATAAAACACGATCTCATCGTTAATATGTAAAAATATAAATCCAAATAAATCCACTGATCTATTGTGAAAACCTTTCTCTTTAACATTTTATTTGGTCGATGCTCGTCAAGCTTTCGAAAAGATCAGATGTGCGATACCAAATGCCTGTAGTATCTGTCGCGCATCACATAAAACCCATAAGCATACGAAAGATGAAATGTCATACTAAAAAAGTAAATTAAAATTCGTAGATCAAATGTGAAAGCGCATCCCGGTTGCATACAGAAAATGCACACTTATAGATGCGCGAATAAATCATGCGCAACCATTCGGTATGACTACCAGACTCCAATGATTTCGAATAAAATCAGGAATGATATGCTGATAATTTTGTTATATCTTCTGGATATAAATTAAATTATCTATTGTAAATAGAATGGTATAACCGAATAACTATTTCGTATTTAAAGTCGGATAAATACATGCCATATATCCGACATGTCAACCCGTTTTTTTGTTTCGCCGTTTTTATCAAGTACATCTCATCGATTTTTATCAACCCGTGTCACAGCGATGTCGTGAACATCACTTGTCCAAGCGCATTGTCCTTTCACCCATCGAAAGGTTAACAAGCGTTTCTAAAGATTTTCAGTAACTTCAGTCGATTCGGATATCGGTCTATTCCGCTGTGTCATATTGATGCATTCAGCCCTGCAAGATATCCGTCAGTGCATTTCGGGTCTATTTATTTTCTAAAAAATTTGACGATAATGGTGACCGTAATAATTCCAGCCCTCAATGAGGAAAAAACCGTAGGCGTTGTGGTCAAATTGGCTTTGCAGGCTAAAAATGTTTCGGAAGTGATCGTCGTGGATGACAAGTCCATGGATGAAACTGTAGAAGCGGCAAGACTTTCAGGCGCCACCGTCATCACAAGCACCAAACTTGGAAAGGGTGCATCCATGAAGGATGGTGCCATGATCGCAAAAAACCAAATACTTGTTTTCCTCGATGCCGATATCGTAACGTACAAGTCAGATGTCGTTGAACTGCTGAGCAACCCCATCATAAACGGGAAAGCTGATTTTGTCAAATCGTATTTTTCGCGGCAGGCGGGAAGGGTGACGGAGCTCGTCGCAAAGCCTCTTTTATCGATACTTTATCCGGAATTCCCCAGTTTCAAACAACCGCTCAGCGGAATGATAGCAGGCAAAAAAGACTTGTTGCTGCAATGTGATTTCGAAGATGGCTACGGGGTGGATATCGGCATCCTCATGGATATGCATCATAAGGGCGCAAGAATCCTCGAGGTTGATATCGGCGCAGTAGAAAACAGGATGCAGGCATTGGAGCAATTGGGTCGCATGAGCCGAGAGGTGGCCAGAACCATCATGAAGAAATCCAATATGCGTGACGCCCAGAATCTTGAGACTTTCGAGAATATCCAAGTCATTCGAGAGCAGATGGAGTTCGCCATCCGGGAAGGATTGATCTCCCTCAAGAAATTGGCCATGTTCGATATGGACAATACGATACTGCGCGCAAGTTTCATCAATACCGCATCGGAGGCATTCGGCTTTAAAAAGGAACTGCTCGATATTGTCACGAACAACGGAAATCCTTTCATTCGAACCAAACTGATCGCAAAGCTTCTCAAAGGAAAAACTATTGCCGAAGTCCTGAATGTCGTTGACAGCATACAAGTGACGGACAACATCAGGGAACTGATATCATTCCTGAAAGGACAGGGATACATAACGGGTATCGTCAGCGACAGTTACGACTGTGTGACAAATCATTTGAAGAATAAATTCGGATTTGATTTCACCATTTCGAATGAACTTGAATTCTCTAAAAGCATAGCAACGGGCGAAGTGAAGATCCCCTCTTTCTTTCTGCCTGACGAAAGGAGTTTGTGCAAGCATGATTATTGCAAACTGAATGCACTGATGCGCATATCTGAAAAATACGGGGTGGACCTTAAAAATACGCTGGTGATCGGTGATGGGGAAAATGACATTTGCTGCATTAAAAATGCAGGCGTCGGCATTTCTTTCTGCTCCACCAATGCCATGGTCGATTCCGTTGCGGATTATGTGATCAAAGTGCCTGATTTCAATGTCATCATTCCAATACTTTCCTGAGTCTTTCAACCCCTCGCTGTCGGGCTCAGGATTCCACCCCGGGGCAGCAAACGCCTTGGATCGCCAACACCGTCATGATAAATAATGGACATCCCCCGAAGCAGTATCGCTCAACGATTGTTCAGAGCCGAGACTGCGGCTAAGGTGAAAGATCTCATGTTGTAAAAGCGTTCACCCTATGCCATACCGGAGCATCCGTTCTATACCCTTGTGGCTTCAACCGCTCTCATAAAACTGCGGCGGCAATTGCCTGATCCGGTCGGGGGATGTGTGGGATCGACAAGCGCCTATGGACATTTGTACTATATTCGATACAGAAAGACCCACATGGACAAAGCAATCACCGAACTGAAGCGCTTCAGGGACGAGCGCGACTGGTCACAATTCCACAATCCCAAAGACCTTTCACTGGCCATCTCCATAGAAGCCAATGAGCTGCTGGAGGCATTTCTATGGAAGGGAGCAGAAGATGCGGACCGGGAAAAGATAAAAGAAGAGCTGGCGGATGTTTTCGCGTATGCGTTACTGTTAGCAGACAGATACGGATTCGATGTCGAAGAGATCGTCCTCGAGAAGATCGAAAAGAACAGAGCGAAATACCCCGTTGACAAGTCGAAAGGCCATGCACGGAAATACGACCAGCTATGAATTTCACCTTCCAGATCCAGCATCATTCCTTTGACAGCATCTTGCAGGAGCGGATCCGGCAGAACAGCTATATCAGCGACCTCTGGCCGCTCGTGTACATCATCAGCGATGACCATCACATGGAAGCCTATGTCGGGGAGACGACCGATGCCGTCTCCCGCATGTTCACCCACCTCAAACACGACGAAAAGAAAAGGCTCTCGACCGTGCACCTCATCACCAGCGAGGTTTTCAACAAATCCGCCACCCTCGACATAGAATCGAACCTCATCCGGTATTTTTCAGGCGACGGAAAGTACAACCTGTTGAACGGCAATGTGGGCATCGCCAACCACACCTATTACCAGAAGAATGAAGTCTACTGGGAGATCTTTAAGAATATCTGGCAGCGGCTTCGAAAAGAGGGACTTGCCCGGAATACCATTGAAAGCATCGACAACTCAGATCTCTTCAAATACTCCCCTTACAAGGCCCTTACACCCGAACAGACAGACGGCATCATCATGATCATGAAGGCGCTGATCGATAAAAAAGCACGCAACGTGATCGTGGAGGGCGGAGCGGGCACCGGAAAAACCATCATGGCCGTATACCTCTTCAAACTGCTGCATACGGATCTGGAAAACCTCGATTTCAGGGACTTTGGCGAAAAATCTAACGAGATCCTCCAATTGGCCGGGCAGTTGAAAGATGCCTATCCCGATCCAAGAGTCGCGCTTGTCGTACCCATGGCCTCTTTCCGACAGACGCTGGGAAAGGTCTTCAAGCATATCAAAGGCCTGAATGCAAAAATGGTGATCGGTCCGGCGGAACTCGCCGAAAATAAATATGATATCCTTTTTGTCGATGAATCACATCGGCTCCGGAAGAGGCTGAACCTCGGTGCCTATTACGGGAACTTCGATAAGGTGAATGCAAAAATCGGCCTGGGCAAGGACAAGGGCAATGAATTGGATTGGGTCGTCAAACGAGCAGACAAGCGCATACTCTTCTATGACAAAGCGCAATCCATCAAGCCATCTGATGTAGATCAGTCAGACTTCGACAGGATAAAAGCGATGGCACAGACCGTCACCATCCCCATCCGCTCGCAATTCCGCGTAAGGGGAGGCACTGATTATGTCGATTACATCGACAGGCTCCTGCATGGCAGAATGAAACCGACGGCAAAGATGCCCTTCATGAAGGGCTATGAGTTTGTTTTTTTCGATTCACTTGCCGATATGATCGCCTTGCTCGATGAGCGGGAGAAGGAATACGGACTCTGCCGAATCGTCGCCGGCTATGCATGGAAATGGGTCAGCAAAGGCGGTGCCCCGCATGACATAGAAATCGGCCAAGTGAAACTTAAATGGAACAGTGTAGACAAGGACTGGGTTAATTCCCCCAATGCCCCCAAGGAGGTCGGCTGCATCCATACCACGCAGGGATATGATCTGAATTATACAGGCGTCATTTTCGGCCATGAGGTATCATACGACCCCGCTACCCGACAGATCGTCGTCAGGGAGGAACATTATCACGACCGTAACGGCAAGCAATCCATCAGTGATCCGGAAGCATTGAGATCATATATCATAAACATCTACAAAACGCTCATGCTTCGCGGCATCAGGGGAACCTATGTTCATGTCTGCGACCCTCACCTGCGGGACTATCTTGCCAAACACATCCCCACAGCCAGCAACTATTCCTACAACGATCTTTTGTCGATGGCTGCAGAAAATTGACAAGCCAATACAACAGTTCATCCCGATGGATGCACGCCGATGCCGCAAGAAAGACCGACACCCATCTGCGCGGCATGCCCTCCGCGAAAATGCTGCAGTGACCAGACCTCTGATTATTTTTCCCATCCATGAGATGTGCTGGAGCATTTGATCCCATCGCATGACATCCTCCCTTTTGTCACCTGCCCATCTTGGATCCATACGCCGTTACAATATCGTCCCTTTCAACAGCATGGCTACCGGATGATGAAGCCGCCGCTTCGTGACCATACGGAGCCATGATCTGCAACCTCCCACAACCAAGGGATCTTCAACGTTTTTGTTAACGATCTCCAAAATAATCTGCTTTGTACATTGATGACAAATCGGGTTCGTTTTTTGCATGCACAACCATGGCTACACTGAAATGTACCGTTCATCATTTCTTCCCGTTTCCGAGGGGTCACGACAGCATCATTTCCATGCGGGCCATTTCCCTTCTAAAAAAACCATCTGCATGCGCAAACGCCTGATTGCCTTTTTACTGCTGACAGCAATCTTATTTCAGCATCCATGCGCGGCATCGGAGTCAAATCCTTTCAGCCGCTTCTCTACACAGTGGGACGAACCCATTTTTCATCCTGCGAAGCCCATCGTACAGGAGTTCGTCAATCCGGCGGAAAGGGAATTCCTGCACATGGTCAACCTGGTACGCATCAGTCCGAGACTCTTCAGTGAGACGATTCTGCTGCCATATGCCAGAAAGAACGGAAAGCTCGGTCAGGCATCCACATTTCTGCACCGCTCCAATCTGGTCTACAACCTGCGATCGATTCAAGTCAGCCTTTTCCACAATTATGTCGCAAGCCTGCAGCTCCACAGCATGTCGCAAGCGAAGGACACTGCGGTAGATGGCATTGGGCAGCTCAGCGCGCTTGCAAGATCCGATGTAAGAAAATTCGCATGGAAACGAACGCAGACGGGCGATCCGCTGGAGATTCTCCTGCAAATGCTGGTCGACGATAGAGAGATTGCAGACCCACTGCTCGAGATGCTCTTGGGAAAGGGGAATACGGCAGGCATTGTTATAAGAGAAAAAAAGGAAAAAACTTTCGTCACGGCAATTGTAAGCGACACCATGTCGATGGAACAAGCGCTAAAGATGAATATGCCCGATTTATGCGATTACAATACCATGGAACCGATCTCATTTTTGGAATTCAAGCGGGATACTACGGATCTCTTCTTGAAGATATTATGTGACCGATACCCGGATGTCAAGGATCCCGTGTATAGACTCGTTGATGAGGCGGAATACGCAAGGATCAAGGACAGTGCCGTGAAAAATCATCTTTCCATCGAAGACAAAAGCTTCAAACATACATTACATATTGAGGGTGAAGAAATGACTGATCCGCAGTCTTATATTTACTATTCCCATAGTGACTTAAGTTATAAAACTCGGAGCGGAGATGTGCATTATGGGGACGATGCGAAACAGCCTATATTTATTTATTACCTAAATCGCCAGACGAGCCCTTGCAAAAATTCGATGTACTTTAAGATCGGATTCATGCGTTCTTTGGAACCCTTCATGCCTTACCCTCCCGACAGCATAGGACGGATCAATCCCGCAAATATCGATTTTTCGAAAGTCGACAGTTTTGCAAGTTCATTGCGTGTCGAGGACACAAGACAACTGGCAAATAAACTGACGCGACCATTTACCACGGAAATGGAGAAAGTGCGGTCAATTTTTGTTTGGATGGACAGAAATTTCAGCTACGATCATGAAGGATTGAAGAATAAGACCGTGGATCACGATGTGGAAAAACTGCTCAAAAAAAGAAAGGCGGTTTGTCAAGGCTATTCAAACGTATTTTCCTTCTTGTGCAACCAGTCGGGTATCAGGTCTTTTGTTGTCACGGGTTATTCTCTAAAAAAAGTAGACAGTCTTGGCCACGCATGGAATATGGTGAACATCAACAAGCAATGGTACCTGCTCGATGTCACCGGGGGTATGAGTTTCTTCCTAGAGCCACCTGAAGAATTCATCATCCATCATTTGCCGTCATATCGACAGAATACATTGTTGCAGCGGCCTTTGACATGGCAGGAATGGAATGATTTGAAGGTACCGATCGAAAGATAGATGCTACAGGTCGTGACCCGTAATCATACCTTGACAAAAAATAAAAACCTTGACCGGCGAAATGCCGGAGAGACGGTCAACATCGCGGAATCGTAATCAGCGATGTAGGGCAGGATCACCTGCAATGCTGTGGATTTTGTCCGCTATCCCTTTGGCTTTGTTGACCGATGGCCCAATGTCAAACAAACGATACCCTACAAATACCTCATGCATCCACTTCGCCTTGTTCCCTTTTTTTTAGCAGCTTTCTGCCGCCGTAGACTGCACCAGCCGCCAGGAGCAGGGAGATTCCTCCGTCGACGGGCACGTCGCCGGGATTGGGTGCGCCATCTTCTGTGCCCAGTAGGTCATCCTGTGCGAAAGAGGACATAGAAGATATCATCAATATGAAGAGTATGCGTATGATCTTGTTCATCGTCGTGGTTTTGTAACTAATATTTAAGGTCATTTCCGCAAAATCCTCAGTTGCCGGCTTTCTCCGTTATCCATCTGCACTTGTACGAAGTATACGCCGGGTTGCCTCATGCCCGGGACGTTGAGCCGATGTTGCACACCGGTCTCCTTTGTGGGGAATGCGCCGTTGCCGACCTCGCGACCGTTGGCATCCACCATCCTCCATTGTTTGGCGTTGGCGGTGGGGTGTGTTACCAAGAGGTCAACGACCGATGTACGCACCGGGTTACCCAGTACCTTGACGTCGAAGGCTGCGCTGCCATCTCCATCAACGGCGACGTGGTTGATGGCCAGCAAGAAACGACCATCCGATTTGAGCTCTTCCAAAGAGAAGGAATGCGTAAGCTGCCCGCCGCGCATCATCAGGGTCTTATGCTCCTTGGTATCGATGAGTGACACCGAGTTGAGTGGGTTCCATTCTCCTTCAGTCCTGAGTACTAGGGTTGTGGCGCCGGTGGAAGGCGTGGTGAGTCGGAGCGGATAATATCGTTTTTCGCTACCTGCCGCGGTGATTGGACGATCGAACTGCATTGCATAGTTATTGTTCTTTTCGTCTTTGATGGCGATGCCGGCACCGGAGGTTCTTCCCATGGATGTCGCGTCGTATCTGCCGTCGAAGGCCTCGGTCGCATCTGCCTTGGAGATGTCGAGGTAGGCTTCTTCCGGGAATTCATTGCCTTGTCCGGATACGCTGATGCGCACACCGCTGAGCCTTGCATTGTTCTGCACGCGTTCGGTCGGGAGAACGATGCGGTTTGGAAAGCGGGAGAAATGTACGAATCCGGTGGCGGAAGAGGTTTTGGCACCCTGTCCGATGGAAAGCACGGGGTTGTCGGCACTGGTTTCTACGAAGAAGGCTGCGCCGGATTCAATGTAATGATCCACGCCCAAGGGCGTTCCGGTGGTGCCGTTATAGGTCGTCCAACTGGAGGATGCCGGATTCCAACGATAAATGGCATTGTTGAGATTGGTCTTGGTGATGGACCCGCTGTTCCAGTCGATGGTGCTGGCAAATGGGTTGGATAAGAGGTTCCATCCGTGTTTGGCTCTTGCGGCGGTGTGAAAGACAGGCATGGAAACGGCATTGCCGTCTTCATTGAGCGGGCCAGAAGAGCTGACGGTAAGGTTGCCGGACATATTGCTACCGAAGCTGGCGGAGCCGCCGCCATTACCGTAGATCCAAGCCATGACGCCTCTGCCTGTCGGCAGGCTCTCGTTGGAAGCGGTAAAGGAGACATAGCCAGCGTTGCGCAATGTTCCGCTGGAGCCGTATAGGCCGTCGTCAGCGCCTTCGTTGTAGTACATGACCGAAGGGGTAGCGTAGTCGATTGAGAAACCTGTGAGGGCGGATACCTGCATGTTGGCGCTATAAGGAAAGCCCATGATCCGCCACTGCTTGGGCCGGTTGTTGACATCGATATACCGTTCTACGTGGACATTGCCTGTGACGCTGCCGGTTCCTGCTCCGGTATGGCTTTCCACCCTTGCGGTGCCGGTAGCGGTGCTTTTAAGGGTGAGGTAACCGTCTGCTGCCAGGGTACCCGCCGTGAGGTTGAGGGTTCCCACGATGCTCTGCATGCCTCCGGTACAGGTGGCGATGCCGGCTGACTTGTTCAGCTTGAGGTTGGTGATGGTACCCGTGCCGAAGACCGACAGCGCAGTCGCTCCGCTAAGGGTAAGGAAGTCGATTGTTCCGTTATTGTTGAGGTTCTCCTGCACCTGCAGCTCGTCGGCGGAAGTCACTTTGATCGCCTCGCCGGCGGCAACGTAGAACTGGGCGCCTGCGGACAGGACGACAAAATTGAAAAAGAGAGAACAGATTATAAAAAATCGCATCTGAATGGGTTTGAAATTCATTTGTTTAAAAGTACCCTACTGCCCATTTGCAGAACAGTAGAGGACATGACCGCGCAATGAGACCTTTTATATGAAAAAAAAAACTATTGACGAAAATTTTCATGAAGTTATTGCCGAAAAGGTCGAATATGAAGCATAAACATGCGAAAATTTGCGTAAAATCGAAGAATTAACGCAAATTCATTCCAAATGACCGAAAGCCGAATTTCAGTGGAATCCTTGCCATTAAAAGTTTCCGCTATCTTGACCCGGTTCGAGTGCTTCAACGGTTCGCTGAAAATCGCGGGGGGACATGCCCGTGATATCCCGGAATGTATTGAGGAATGAGGATCTGGAGTAGAAACCTGACATCAGACCGATCGCCTCGAGGGTCTTGTCACGGGTTTCACCCTGACCGATCAATTGTTGGGCATATTGCACCCTGCACTGCGCCCGCAACTGGGTGAAACGGGTCTTTAGGATGCAGTTGAAGCAATAATAAAGGTGGTGTTTCGGGACGTCGAGTGCCTCGGAAAGGTCTTCGAGGTTGAAATCAGGATCCAAATACAGTTGTTTTTCCTCTATGATCTTGGGGATTCTGACCGCCAGCTCGATAAAATGAACGGATGCGTCCTCGGGTGAATCTTCTTTCTGCTCGGTGGAGAAAGCTGATTTCACATTCGTCGCAATGGAATCTCCCGGCATTGACGGGGCAGATATTACCGAGTGGATGGGAATATCGGCAGGATCCTTCTTCCACCGCGGTATGCCATAGATGATCTCCGGATACAACAAGAGCATGAAGGGCAATATGGCAACCCCTACCGCCGACAATGCCGTCCAGGGGGTTGTGATAAAATCAGCTGTCGTTTGGTCGAACTTCAGGAAATACTGGATGCTGAGTCCCACATAAGAAAGTGTCGTAGCGAGGCAGATCACAAGGAAAGTGACCAGAAACTGCAGGGTGCGTTTTGTGTCATTGGGAGGTACCCGCTCGCTCATTTTGTAAGTCCGCCGGAAACTAAATACCAGATAGAGACTGTAGCAGCTATACAATATCCATGTGATGGGTCGCATGGCCATGTTCATTTGGACAGGCAAGAGGACCAGGTCCGGTATCCGCATCATATTGTGGACATCCCGGATGACTTCCCCGGCCACCCATAACTTGTATGACCAGGGTTTGAAAATGTAAGGCATTATCCCGATCAACTGAATGAAAAAAGGGATGAAATGCCAGCTGTCTTTAAGGCTGAGGCGGTGTTGGTCGGAAAGAGTGCCGCGGACGTAAAAGAATAGAGATGGACCCAGCAGGTAGAAGAAGGGACTTGTATGGTTGAACAAAACGGCCATCCACCAAACAGAGTTGCCTGAAAAACCAAAGTAATGCGTCAGATGCAGGAGTGAGATCAGAAATATGGAGGCCGAAAACCAAACAGAGCTCGGCTGCACACGCCTATTGAAATACAACAACAGGATGGCGAGGAACATCATCAAAAGAGAAATCAACAGTGCCATCTTGGTCGTGAAAG
>CAJBPC010000386.1 GCA_903957405.1 uncultured bacterium
CGCAACTCCTTACGAATGGCGAGGCTCGTAAGCTGATTTCGCAGTTGCTCTTTATCGCGCAGTATATCTAAGACCGCTCCATTCATCATGTTATGAACGCCCTCTTCGGACCATTCTTCAGTCACATAACTATGCATACGCTGCGGTATCTGTTCACATTGGGCATCAAATGAATCCTGTGTTTGGCCCACCGCAACCAGCTTCATGGTTAATAACTGTTCGTCGCGTGCCTGAGTGGTCATGAACCTATCCAAGTCCCGATAGTATAACCGAAGATCAAAGGCTCGTTTCTCATCCATGATGACCGGCAGCCATTCCTGTATTTGATCTCTTTTTTGTTGAGCCAGTCGTTCTTCTTCTGCCACTTTCTCCAACCCGTTCTGAATACGGTCCTGCTCTGTAACGATCTTCCGTTGAAGATCGTTGATATTTATCGACAGACTCTTGAGTTCAGCCATTCGTCCAAGCTCAGCGGCACGAGGTGCCAATGCCTCTGCCTGCTCCAACCTGGAGCTTGCTTGCGACCATGCTTCCGTGGCATCAGCCAGTGCTGAACTCTTCTGTCCCTGTAAAGCATTCATTCGATCAAGATCGGTCTGCTTTGTTTGTAAGTCACCGAACAGGATATCCAAATCCCGCAAGAGCGCAGCATAACGCTCCCTCAAATTTTCATAACGCTCTATCCTATGCAGCATTGAAGCATCATTTGATGCCGCCGCTGCCAGCACGGCTCTTTGCTCTATGACATGATTCAAAGAATCAGTCGTTTGCTTCAAGAATTCAATTGTCTGGAGCGCTGTAGCGCGTTCCGCTAGTTTCAATTGCCATTCAGTCGAAGACTCATTGACTTCGGTAAGCCGATCCCGAAGTGATTGTAATGCCTCCTCCGTGGCGTCAGCAAGTTGCAACAACCCACCCTCTTTCTCTGTAATGCTGCTCTTATTCACAGAAGCAAGCTCATTCACCCGCGCAGCTTTGTCGAATCGATGCAACCCAAAAAGTTCCTTCAGCATTTCCGTCCGATCTTTCGGCTTCAGCTCGAGAAATTCCCTGAACTGCCCCTGCGGAATGACCAGTGTGCGTTTGAAATTATCATAACTGATTCCTACAGCTGACAATACCAATGACTGGTCAACGGGAATCGGGTCCATGCCATTCTCGAACAGATAGTATGAGTGTTGCAGAAGCTTTACATCCTCATATTTATTTCTATTACGACGCAGCTTGATATCAGCACGAAATTTTTTCGAATCACTTCCGGCGAGGAATGTGAAACTCATCACCCCCTCATTGACCTTCAGATTGAGCATGTTGTAATATCGGTCATCCCCACTCAGATTGAATCGCTCAGTCCGACCATAAAGACAGAGACTCATCGCTTCGAGGATGGTCGTCTTCCCGCTGCCGACGGCTCCGAAAATACCAAACAAACCCGCCTCCGTGAGCCGGGTAAAATCAACCTCCTGCCTGTCCTGATAGGAGTAAAGTCCTTGTATGCTGAGATGAATGGGGATCATAGTATAGGTGCTTATCCGATTATATAAAGGGTATACGTTAACGTTAGTTAAAAAAATCCCGACTCATCCGGCAACTTCCCTGAATAACGACAGGATGCTTTCTGAGGGATCCGTACCGTACTTCGATCGGAAATACTGAAGGAACAGTGAGTTCATATCGGTTTCGGTGCCTGGCGCATACAATGGATCAACGCCATTTTCCTCCGTTTCAGAACGGATGATCTTAGGCACTACATCCACAATGCGCTCGTGGGCGTCCGCCAGGATTTTCCGCAACTTACCGTCAAGATAGGTGGTGGTTCGCATCGTAAGTTCGACATACGATTCCGGATTCGCCTGCAGCCACGCGACGGCCTCTTCAGCGGAGTCGAATTCACTGCGCAACAGTGACCGTCCTTCCCGCAATGTGATCGTACGCATATCCACCGGCCGTCCTGGCTCTGCATCAATGATCACCACCCGCTTCTCCTGTCCGGCTTCCGCAAAACTGTATGAAAGCGGCGAGGAACTGTAGACGACTGGGCAAATGGCATCGTCCACCACCTGGTGGCCATGCAGATGTCCAAGTGCCACGTACTGGACAGCCCGGGGTATGATGGAAGTCGGAACCGGTGGTGCACCACCCACGTGGAGGATGGATCGTTCCCCTTCATCCTCAGCAACGGCGGCGGAACCATCCCGCGTAAAGAAAAGATGCGCCATAAGCATGTTCACGCCCTGATCATCACAGTAGGCATCTGACAGGCGCTGCCAATGGTCACGCAGCAGATCATTCAGTCCCTGCTCTCCTCCGAGGAAGGTCTTCAGCCGAAGCTCGTTCGCATATGGCGTAAGCAACAATCGCAGTGGAACGTCATGTCCGGGAACGGTGAGTTCCAAAAAGCCAGGCTCAGACCGTGACACCCGTACACCACCTTCCGATGTGAAGGTGGATGCCTGTGAATGAGGGAATCCGAACAGAATGATGGCATTCGCCTCGGCGAGCGGACTGGGCGCCTCGATGCGCTCGGGCATGTCGTGGTTGCCGGCGATCGCCACAACAGGCCTACGACCACCCTTCGACAGATGATGAACCGTTCGATAAAACAACTGCTGCGCATCGGCAGGCGGTGTAAAATGATCGAAGAGGTCACCGGCAATAAGGACGACATCCACTTGCTCCTCGTCGGCGATGCGACAGATTTCATCGAGTACCAGACGCTGCTCATCGATGCGCGAAAAGCGATCGAGTTTCTTGCCCAAATGCCAGTCGGCAGTATGCAATATCCGCATGAATAGTTCCAGTTTTATATTTTTTCAAAGTCAGGGGTGATCCGTCAGCCAATGACAATCCCCGTCGTCAACGCCTCCATCCTATCCAGCAGCTCTCGCTCCGGCTTGTGGAAGAATATGCCCGTATCCCCGCCCACACGCATGCCGCGGACAAAAAGATACACACATCCCCCGAAATCCCGGTCGTAATTAAAGTCTGGAAGGCGGGTCGACAAGTAACGCCGCAGCGCCAACGCATAAATATGATACTGCAGATGATAGTTGTTCTCGGTCATTGACTCACGGACACGGCTAACCGAATAATCCGAGGTCCGGTCGCCCAGGTGGTTTGATTTCCAATCGAGGATCCAGTATTTCCCGGCATGCCGGAAGATCAGATCCACCTTGCCGTTCATGATGCCTTCAAGCTGCTGGTCGGGCTTGACCGAAAAGGGCGTTGCACCACCCGCCGCAAGCTGCGCCAGCCGGTTGGTGGCGAATTCCGAAAGCGGAAAGTCGAACTCCAACTCACTCAGCCGGTCTTCCCAGCCGACCTGGCTCAGCTGGAGATCCTCGCCGGGAACGATGACGGTTTCCACGACCTGCCGCAGCATCTCGTTCATCTGTCGGGTGAAGGTCTCCGGCTGCTTGCCCGACAGCCGTTTGATGGCCTTGTCGATCACGGCTTCCCAGTGATCGGGCCGGCGGAAATCGATCCGCTCGAATATGTAGTGGATCAGATTGCCGGTATGGGCGCCTCTCTTGATCGTACGAAACACGAACTCGTCGTATGTCGACTCGAATCCATCGGCCTTGGGAGAAGGCGTGGGCATGTGATCGGGACTGAGGCCGGAATAACTCGTGCGACGCCAAAGCCGTTGCAGGAGCTTGCCGTCGAAGGAGGGCGCCTCGGCATAGACGCGCTCGACAGTCTGAGCCGCTGCAGCATGCATCGGCAACACGATGCGGCTGTCC
The DNA here is from genome assembly GCA_903957405.1 of uncultured bacterium. Lineage (GTDB taxonomy): Bacteria > Bacteroidota > Bacteroidia > Chitinophagales > Chitinophagaceae > Pollutibacter. The sequence continues at coordinate 3,744 of CAJBPC010000386.1, forward strand.
GGTTCGATCTGCCAGTCGGTGTCGATGATCAAAGGATCCTTGACAACCAGATCCAGTTCGTTCCTGAAATACCGCAACGAGGATTGCGCATAGTACGAGGCCATGGAGGCCTGAATAAAACAAGCCATCCTCGCCCTCGTCACCGCAACATATAACAATCGGCGATTTTCCTGCTCGGTCTGCTCCACCCAATATTGGTCCTGCTCGGGACTTCTCAGATCAGATTCGATGGTGTAGTACAGGCTATCATCCGGATCGCGATAACTGATCGTCTTGAAAGGCTTCTTTTGGAAAACAAAGTCCAGGTGGGGTGCGATCACAATGTTGTACTCCAGCCCCTTGCTCTTGTGGATCGTCACGATCCGAACGGCCGCCTCATCGCTTTCGATGCGCTGCTGATATTCATCGCCATCGCGGATCTCACCGTCGATCCCCTTCTTCAGCCACTGCAGCTGCTCACGGGCGTCGTATTTGCGGCGCTCAGACACCTTATGGATGATTTCCGTCAACTGTAGGATGTTCGACACCGTACGCTCGGGATTGGGCAGGCCCGGATCGTTGAACAGATCCTCCACGCCGTGGTCTGCCAGGAAGCGGCGCAGCATCACGAAGACGCCATCGGTTTCCCAGGAAGCCTTGTACTCCCGGAAACGCTGCAGGATCGCCTCTTCGTCGGCCTTACGCAGGCGCTCGATATCATAACCGCCGATCCTTGTCAATAATGCCCGGTTGATGTTCGCCCGACTGATGTCGTTCACCGCCTCCATGACATAGAACAACTCCCTCGCCTCGTCGGAATCAAAGAGCTTGGAATCGTCGATCGTCACGGCCGGTACGCGCTGGCGCGCAAGCATTTCCTTGATCGCGCGGCCTTCCTTGTTCGTGCGCACGAGGATGCCGATGTCCTTCGGTTCCACCGCCCTGAATGTACCGTCCTCCAAGATCCGGTAATTCGAATCACGCAACAGATTGATGACGATCAGCAGGAAGCCCTTGCGCAGCTGCTTCTTGTTTGCAAACGATGATATCCGCAGGGGCACACAAGGCGATGCGCCATGATACAGGATGCCCTTGGCGTTCGGGGCAGGGGATTCGACATTCACGTATTCGATGGCATTCGCTTCGCCATTATAAGCAAAGGTGTCCGTCTCCGATCGAGGCTTGAAGAACACATTCATCGCATCGATCATCGCGGCATTCGACCTTCGGTTTACATTCATGCGATGGACGTGATCGACATTCGTCGTCGCCTTGAAATACGTGAATATATCAGCCTTTCGAAAGCCGTAGATCGACTGCTTCGGATCACCGATGTAGAACAGGATCTTCTCCATGCCGAAGATGCGGTGAAAGATGTAATACTGATCCTTGTCCGTATCCTGGAATTCGTCGATGAACACCGCGTCGAACTTGGCACGCAGCCGGCTGCGCAGGCTTTCGGGATGCATGGCCATGCCATGTTCATCCTCCTCGCGGCGGAGGGCTTCGGCCAGCTGAAGGATCATGTCATCGAAGGTGATCACCCCACGGGCGGCCTTCTCCCGCTTCAGCGCCACATCCACCACGGCATAGGCCGCACAGGTGATCAGATTCGCCAATCGTTTACCGAATTGTTTCAACTGAACATACAGCTCAACGGCTTGATGAACCCTGTCCAATAAAGGAGCAAAAGTTTTTTTCGTGTATTCATTCCCGAATTTGACAATGATCATGTCAAAGAGCGCCGGCCAGTCACCTGCCGTCAATGCAGGTCCGAAGGCCGTCTTAGCATGGTGATTCATTGATTTCAGGTATGCCTCACCGTTAGCTTCGAGATCTGCATAAACATCATCCCGGATCGCTTGGATATCCGCATTCCACTTTGCCAGCTGTTCCCTAAGGCGGGCCTGATGCGAGGGCAACAGAAAATCACCCGGCAGGGCCTCCACCGGAGCGGGGATCTTTCCGGAGATGCCCTGGCTGACCATTTTATACACATCCTCCCTGGACAGTCCGGCCGACAAAAGGATCCGCAGCAGATCCTCTCCCATCACATTCACGCGCTGCCGCCAGTACTCATGAAAGGCATCCGCACAGATCCGGTCATGCTCCTCCGGACTGAGCGTTTCAGCGCCGAACACCTGTCCCGTTTCAAATGAATATTCCTTCATCACCTGCTGGCAGAATCCGTGGATGGTCTTGACGTTCAGCCGGTCGAGGTCGATCTGCGCCTGGGCGAGCAGCGCTTCCGTGTCAAGGCGCTTCTCCTCGGTATCGCAGTAACCCGCCAGCAGCACGCCCAGCGGATCGCGGCCGAACACACCCTTGCGTGCCAGGCGAAGGGCGTTGCGGATGAACAAACGCACCCGGTCCTCGAGCTCGGCGGTGGCGGCCTTCGTGAACGTCACCATCAGCACTTTTTCCAGGGGAAGACGATTCTCCACCACCAGGCGGACTGCCATCAGCGCGATGGAGAAGGTCTTGCCCGTACCGGCGCTGGCCTCGATGAGATTGCTCTGTGACAATGTCACTTTCGAGGGATCGAAATCATTGTGGTGTTGGGGCATATTACTTTCTTTTCTTTTTAACAGGAAATAATGCGGGCAGATAACCGGAGATGGGTCGCATGATCTCCATCACATTCGCCTTCAGGTACTCATATCCATCCTTCGAGAAGAATCCATGCCCGATGGCTTTCTGCAGGTATTCATCATTGAAATCGAAATTCTTTTCGTTTTCCTCCAGCGCCTCCAATTGATCGATGAAGGATTCATGATCTTCCATGATCATCTCGAACCCGTCTCGCGCCAGGTTGGGATGGAACGGGAAATACTCGGCGTGTCCGCTCCGGTAGTATCCCGCAAACTGCTCCAGCCGCTCGATCGCTTCAGCCTGAGGGATGGTACCTGCATCGATCCGATGCAGGCCTTCGACACCCTTGGTAATGAAGACAAACGACATGCTTCGGCCCGCTGCGATCAATGCGAGGTAACGGACATACCCGGCGAGGACGTACTTGAAGTGATTGGAAGAGGTACATACGACGATGTACTCATCTACGTACAGGCCGCCGATTCGACCGATCAACCGGCCTTCCGTCAATTTGATGTCGATGGCGGCATCCTCCGAGGCACGGCCCTTGCGGGCGGTGTCGAAACTCGCGCGGATCACCGCGATATCATCCAGGAGATGCCCGGCCAGCGCGGTTCCCATGTTGTGCAGGGGCAGCTTGCCTGTGCGCTGCTGACGGTGGGCATAGGCTGACAAGTCCGCGGGATCCATGCCCAGCAAGTCTTGCCGCAAGCCGTGTTTTTGAAGATTGTCCACCTCGAAGACTTCATGCTCCGGCAGGAGCAGTTCCTCGTCGTAGTAGCTGACATTGAACTGACGCTGCAGGAGGGTCTTGGGCGGGTTCTGCAAAAAGCTCACCAGCCGGTCGATGTCGACATCCTGCAGATCGAATGCCTGGGTGCGCGAAGCACCCTCGCTAACCTCGATGCCGGTCCGGAACCGGGATTCGGGCAGATAGTTCCTGAGGGCCGGATCGCCTTTGAAATAGGCACCATTGAACCCGTGCAGTGGATGTTGCAAGACCCAGTCGTTCCGCAGGTGTTCCGTATCGGGCTGATCGGTCATGCCCTTGGCGACGTAATCGATCAGCTCATCCACCAGGGAGGAGGGCGGCCGCAGGGCAGCATCCTTCTCATCCCGCGAACAGTAGCTGATGTAAAGCATCTCTCTTGCGGAGAGCAGGGTCTCGAGGAACAGGTGGCGGTCGTTGTTCCGGATGTTTCGGTCACCGGGCCTCGGCTCACCCGACACGAGGTAGCTGAAGCTCACGCCGCTGTCGCGACGCGGAAATTTGTCGAAGTCCATCCCCAGCATGGCAATGACGCGGAAGGGGATGCTGCGCATGGGCACCATCGAACAGAAGGTGATGCCCTGGGCGAGGAATGCTTTGGAGCGCTGTTCGCGAGTGAGGCGGTGCAGGAAGCTGTGCCGAAACACTTCGAAGCTCACCTCCACCTTGACGAGTTCATCGAGCGTAGACATCTCTTCGATGAGGGTGATGAAATGCGGATGGTCTTCATCATCCTTTGCGCCGGCCTCGAAGACCATTTGTTCCAGGAGCCTGCGGAGGTATTCGGCCCACCCGGCGATCGTGCGGGGCGCGCGGCGTTCCGCCAGCAACTGCTCGAGCATGTGCACGAAATGGATGAACCGTATCCGCTCTGCCGCGCCGGCTCCTTCGGCGGAATCGAGTGGCAGCAGGTCTTCCCGACCATCGTCAAAGGTCTCGCCCCCGCCGATGCAAAGTCCGTAGAGGATGCGCTTGAGGCCGTGATGCCAGCTGATGTATCGGGTATCATCCTCCTTACGCCCTTCGAGGCTGTAGATGATGCCGGCCTGCCTGACGGCGTCGCGGATATCCTCCGTGTCGGTGATGCCGAAACGGGAACGGATATAGGGCGATTCGAGCAGTTCGAGCACTTCCTCCGCCTTCATCTGCTCGGCATCGATCGATAGCAGGGCCTGCACGGCGGTGAACATGTTGTTGTCGGCCGTGACTGACTGGTCCGCGATGCTGAAGGGCATGCGATACCGGGCGTATCCGAATACCGCTTTGATATATGGCGCATAGGTATCGATATCGGTCACCTGCACGAGGATATCCCGTGGGGAGATGCCTCCGTCTGACGCATCAACCAAACGCACCAGGTGGTTGTAGAGCGCTTCCACTTCCCGCAGCGGGGTGAATGATCCGCTCAGCACGAGCGAGCCGTCGTTGATATCCGCTGGCAGGATCACTTCGCGCCCATCGCCGTGGCGGTTGCCCTGGATATCTCGCTGGATCTTATGGAGCAGCCGTTCTCCGGTGGGCGGGGCGGCCTCCTCGGGATCGTACAGGTTGATCATGTCTTCGTCGCGAAACAGGAGGGAGAAAGATTCCTTGATGAGGCGACCCAGGTTGATCAGCAGCTCGTTGCCCAGGCTGGCGCTGGCGGCATGGGGCAGCGCCCTGGCACCGCTGCGCCGTTTGGCGGACAAGAGCCGTTCCGTCGTATCGTCCAGCCAGTACTCACCGGGGGCCGGGTTCACGAGGTAGAGATACACGTCGATGAACGTGGAGAGC
>CAJBPC010000387.1 GCA_903957405.1 uncultured bacterium
AGGTTGAGGCCGATGACGACGGTGCGTATCCACTGGCGGGTTTGTTGGATGATGGTATCCTGGCTTGGGAATTGCGTGTTCGGCATGTTCGGGGTTGGGGTGCAAAGGTGCGAAGAAAAAGGCAAAGCCCCTGCTGTTGCCCCTGAGCCAATAGTGGTGATGGTTCAACAGCTTCGCGATTGATGCTGTTGGTTATAAGAAAGCTTAGTTGTTATGCGTAGTGGCGACAGGTTTTATCCTGACAATTTTGCCATTTTTTAGAATCACTAATTCACTATTCATCTTTATTTTGAATGCAATCAGCTTTTCATAAACTTTATCCATTCCTTCCAAAATTCTTTGTTGGTTTGGGGTTCTTTTATGAGTTTTCATGGTAGTATTTCTTTAATGGAACTGTAGCTTTTTGTTGCAAGGGTTGTTTCAAATGCAAAATTCTCTTTGCTTTTAAGCAAGTCAGTGATTTTTTCTAGCATGATTCGTCCGGCTTTGAACGAAACTTTTTCAGGTTGGAAGGGAGAAAGACCTCTTGCGATTTCATCGGCATTTACAAATTCTTTACCATCCAACATCTCAGGCAAAATCGTAAATGAGGCGGTTGTTTTCCCTGCCCATTGCAACCTGTTATGATGTACAGCTCTTTTCACCTAGATAAATATAGTGAAATAGGAAATCTGTGTCGGATGTGTATCCGAATGATATAAAAGGGAGCGCACCTGCATCGAGCGAAGACTTTACCGCAAGGGCGCGAAGTGAACAGCCGTCTTTCTTTATCCTAAGCCAGTGCCAATTGGTATAGCGATTTGTGCACATTACCTGCCGAAGATTTCGGTGTATATTGATTCGATTCGATTTACTTCCCGCTCTGTGAGCATGCTGAATTCTTTTTCCCTGGCCCTCATGGATAAAACTCCTTGGTTTTGCGCTAAAAATCTCACCAATACTGAAACTAATTTATCCGGCATTTCAAATTCCTCGTCCATGTAGTCTTTAAAGGCATCATAATTTGCGAGATAATTAATTTCCTGAGGAACAATGTGCTGGATGGTGTCTTCTACACAGTCAAACAAAAATTCAGCCTGTTTGGTCGCATCAAAGAATCGATAGTAGTCCTTGGTTTCGTTGGTCACTTCCACATTGTGATCCCTGGTTTCAACCCATTCGATGAGATCCAAAAGTGGTTTGGAATGTGATGCTAATACTTGCTGGTAGTCGTGGATATGGTCAAGAATGGAAGATGAAACAGGGAAAACCATGCCTTGGTCGGCAAACTGTTTTTTTGCAAGCATATGATGGATCAAATACCGGTGTATTCTTCCATTGCCATCTTGAAAAGGATGAATAAATACAAAGCCAAATGCAATGATAGCCGCTGCCAGTACAGCATGGATGTCATCTTTGATGAGCATCTGAGTCGCTTCGATCAAACCGTCTAAAAGGTCGTTCAGGTCATCCTGTTTTGCGGAGATGTGTTCGGGAATGGGCTCCCCGGATGATCGATCATGCTCACCAACAAATCCACCTGTTGTCCTTAAACCCATTTGAACAAATCGCGAATTTTCAATCACCAGTTGTTGCAGGCGTATCAGTTCTCCTTTGGTCAGGTCGTTTAAACCTGCCTGACCGATGGCGGAACCCCACCTGGCTGCTCGTTTACTCTTTGGGCTTTCCCCTTCGATGGTAAATGAAGCTTTTGAGTCTTTTAAAAGTAAAAATGCTGATGTTCTTTGAATGATGTCTTTTCTTATACCGGCAAGCTGTTTTCTATGCTCCTCTACATAGTTCTTCGACAGATGCTGTTCGATCTTTTCCGTTTTTCTGATCAGTGCGCAGAATTTATTTGTTCCAGGCAAATTGTTCAGCACCAAATGACGTGGCGATTTAATACCCGAAATAGCAAATTGTAATTTGGTGTCAACGACGGGGATATAGCTTTTTTTGGTGATGGCACTTTTACCAAGGATCGGTATTCCGGATACCCATTCTATGAGAAACCAAATCCTTCTCGAATACTGCCCAAATGGCTCAATGTTGACCAACGCTAATAGCTCATCACTGCTCAACTTTTTCTGCAACTTGGCAAACACCAAAAGATTGATTCCCTCGTATTTCAGCGCAAATACCAAGTGATTGTATAGGGCTTCAATGTTGGATATACTTGCATTGTCTTTAGGCAAGTACGCAGCAGAGAATATGAGCCACGATTCTTTTTTTTCACTTCGGTATTTCTCCGAAACCATGGCTATAACTACTGGTAATGGAATTGGCAGATTCAATTTTTCAATAATGGCTGCATATCCCACGATCGATCCCGGACAAGGTTTTGCCATCCCTTGAATAATGGGCGCATCATATAAAAAATAGGCGCTATCGGTCATTTTGTTTTCTATATGAGTGCAATATCGGCAAAATTTCGGCGCATTAATAATAAAGTGGGCGCTATATATGTTTTATTGTTAAAAATGGGCGTCATTATTAATAGTTGCCTCGTGCCCTCTACATTTCGCGGTGAATGCCTTTACCGCAAGGTCGCGCAGTAGCCAAGGCAATGAGGGGATAGGATTTCCGATCATCCGTTCGTAAATTATCCTGTTGTTTTAGTTGCTTTTCAAAGAAAAGTTTATGAAAAATTCCTGTTCTTTCACAGATTTCCCTGCCTTATTTCAATGAATCATTCTTTTATGATGACCTTCCTCGCAGATTCAGACGCAGATTTCCAGGTTGAAGGATGACGCAATAAATTCGGATTCCCTTGTTACTGGTTCCCATTGTTTTAGTATCCCCTCTTTCATTGAATGTTTGTTGAATCCCCTGCCAGGCCATTTACCAGCACAATGATAAGGGAGATGAAGTGGTGAGGACACTATTTCTGTTGTGCTGTTATTTATATTTTGGGTGCGTACCTTTTAAGAAGAAAATTCAATCGGATGCGTGTCATTACAATTGTGTTGAGTGGTAGTACGGTTTATATGGGAGGGAATTTTGGGATAGGTGCATCCAATAGGATCGGTGGGAAATTTCGAAACAGGATCGCTGCAATGGATGTTACCACAGGATCGGCAACAGACTGGGATCCCGATGCAAGAGGGAATCTTGATCAGCATGGACGGTAAGGGAAGACCCATCGACAACATTTTCGTAGAGCGTTTATGGGGAAACTTCAAGTACGAGCACATCTGCCTTTGTGCATACAATGATGGGCTGTCTCTTTATCAGGGCTAAAATGGTACTTTGAGTTCTACAATCAAGAACGGTTGCACTCAAATGCTGCTTCAGAAAAAAAAGTCAGATTGACCGAAACTCCCCCTCATTGCCTGGCGCATTCAATCAAAACCTCTTTGCATACTCGTTCGCCGTTAATCCAGTGATATTTTTAAATGCCAGATGAAAAGTATTGTAGGTCGAAAATCCCACCTCTGCAGCCAGCGATTCTATTTTTTGGTTGTTGAGGTATCCTCCCTCCAGTAATTTGGTGGCATCATGTATGCGCACGATTTTTTTGTAATCCGTAAAACTTTCGTTGCAATGGTATTTGAAAATAAAATTGACATGGCTGATGGGGATTTTTAAAGCAACAGCGATATCATCAAGGCTCAAATCAGGGTTTCGAAAAGCAGGAGAGTGAAACGACATCTCTTCAATTTGATGAAGATATTTCAGCAGAAATGAATTTACTTTCTCTTCCAGCTTTTTATCCTTTTCACTGATGATGGGCAGCAATGTACCCCGGATATGCCATACGCTGCTGAGTATCACCTTTTCAGTAGCTGCATCAATGGTTTTATTCAATAGGTTATACCCGTAAAGGATTTGCGGGGTTAGAATTATTTTTACAAAAATAGCGATCCATGCCAGCCCCGTTACCCATAGATATTCATTGCTGAAACTGCCGGGTTTATTGGAGGTAATGCTTGTTGCCACCCGAATCAATACCAGCACAATAAAAGCAACATACAGAAATATGCTCCAGTTTTTTATCAACTTATTTTGTTGTTGAATGGCTTTGATGTCGGTTTTACGGCGCCAGACATTTTTATAGAGCAACACGAATCCGGTAATCGAATAGGTTACACACAATGCAATGCAGGTAAAGAAAAATACTTTTCTGGCCAGATCTGAATTTGCCGATGTATCAAAAAAGGGCGTGTTATAAAAAGTTGCCATCAAAAAGGGCACTATAAAATGAAGTGAATTTCTCAGCTCAAATTTGTTTTCCCGCACTACATTTTGAAAATAGAGGAAAAAGCAGGGCATCATCATGATGAAGCTTTTATCCAGCACGGTAGCAATTTTGCTAACATTCGATTCCGGGAAAGCTTGTGACAACCCAAGAAAAAAAAACCGTAGAGCGGTAACCGAAGTTATGATGATCAGGTATTTATTGATGAGCGAATGTTCCCGGTTTTTATTTTTTCCAAAGATGAATGCAGTACATAAAAACCCGAGGGCGGCGGTAATAAATAAAATAATGCTGCTGAGCATGAGCCGAAATATTAATAAAGTAAAGGATACAGGAACTACCCCGGATATCACCAAAATCGTGTTGCAAAGTACCTGTAATATGTACAAAGTTTTTCAAAAAAAATCTCTGATAAACTGGAAAACATATCTGAAAAAATGGAAAATGGAGGTAAAAAGGCCAATAATTCATCTTTGGAGCCAAAAATAGGGGATGATTTTTTGTAAACGCAACCGATAGGCATCGCCCAAAGAGATTTTAAGCTGGGCTAACCTCATTTTGCGGGCATTATATAGTTTTTTTTAATGGCTGGTAATGTCAAAAAGGACAAAGCAAAAAAACTTTATCTGAAAAACTGGAAATCGTATCTGATAACATGGAAAAAAACGAATCG
>CAJBPC010000388.1 GCA_903957405.1 uncultured bacterium
GCGGTAGCTTCTGCGGATCTCATCCGGGGTCGCTTGCGGAGACACACCGAGGATCATGTAATAGTCCTTGGGCATAGTAGATTTGAAACGGCAATTTAATCATTGTATGATGCATCTGCTCAATCACGCGCCACGCTTTCACATTCGGTAACTTTACAGATCAATGGATTTGCCGTATCAGGGTCCATTGAAAATGATCAAGCAATGATTACACGAGGATGGGTATGGATGATCGTTATGTTAATTTCTTGTGCCACCCACTCCTGCACTTCCACGGGGGCAAAGGCGGACCCGCCGCTTGCGGATCAGGCAAGGTTGCCAACATCCAAAGCGGTGGGCGACAATATGGCATCAAAAGAAACGTCGCCTGCCAATCCGGCGAAAGGGATCAGAAGGGAAGTTCCGATCCTCTGCTATCACCGCATCAGGGAGTGGCGCAATGCGGATTCAAGATCCTCAAAGAATTATATCATCCCTCCTGATGTGTTTCGATCCCATATCAAGATGCTGGCAGACAGCGGCTATGATATCGTCCTGCCGGACCAGTTGATCGATCACATGGTCTTTGGCGACAGCCTTCCTTCGAAGCCTGTAATGCTCACTTTCGATGATGGCTCTTTAGGGCAATATGCGATCGGTGCGAAAACACTTGAAAAATACGGTTTCCGGGGGGTGTTCTTCATCATGACCATCGCGATGAACAAGACGGATTATATCAGCAGCAGCCAGTTGCGGGAGATGGCGGAAAAAGGCCATGTCATAGGCTCGCATACATGGGACCATAAAAACGTCCTAAAATATGAACCGGCGGATTGGCCGGTCCAGCTGGAAGGATCGGTCGCTTCGCTGGAGAAAGCAACCGGAAAGCCTGTACGATACTTTGCCTATCCCTACGGGTCATGGAATGCAAAGGCGATCGCCCACCTGAAGGAATTCGGTTTCCGCGCAGCATTTACCCTGGGTGTCAAGCCATCCGAAAAAGAACCGATCCATACCATCAGCAGGATCAATATCCCCGGCTATTGGTCGGCGGAGATGCTTTCCGTTCATCTAAACAAGCATTTTCCCTAGCGGGATCTGCGGCATCCCATCATGTCGGAATTGCGGTCAATGATTTCAGACTTGTCCCTTTAGTGCGTAGTACGTTTTTTATATTATTGATTATCAATAGTATAGTTTCTTGTTTGGTTGATTTTACCGCACTAAATGCAATTGGGTCGTGAAAATCAGGGTTGTGAAAAACTGATCATTCATCCGAAACATGATCCTCTATCCTGACCCGCTTCACTGCCGGATCACCTGCATCCGGTAGGTTTCCCTTTGACTGACACTGACTTCGACGATATAAGTCCCGGACATATCGGGTAAGACGATCTTTCCGGGCCTGGTGACCCGTTGTGTTTTTCCGGTCAGACGTCCGGTCACATCATACACGCGAATGTCCAGCGCCTGAGATGCCGCTCCATTCAATTTCCAGTCGATGTGCATCGGTTCATGGGCTCGGCCGGGGTTCGGAAACAACCGGATGTATTGACCGGCCGGGAGATCCACCACCGCCGTGGGCGTTCTGGGATTGACACTGAAATTGACCACATCTGTCACCCCGTTGAAGACCGTTCGGAACACCCAGTTCCCCATTGGCGCATTGACAGGCAGCACATATGACCAATACCAGTAGCTGGCATTATAGGTGGAGGGAGATGTCCCGGTCCAGTTCACAAAGGTCGAACCATCGGGCCTCAAAACGGTATACTGCGTCGTGGCCCCCTGCTGCTGGTCGCGGTAATATGCCGCAAAAAAAACCGTGTCACCTTGCAGGAATACGCTGCGGTCGTTGGGTGTTTCCGGATCCGGACAGGTGCCGAAGACAGGTGGTGCGAAATGCGTCACCAGCCGGTTGATCATCGACTCTCGATATGGTTTCTGAACGGCCCACCAGGTATTGTTGCCGTTCAGTCGGTTGCATGGCCCTGCAAATGGATCGATCCGGTTCGCCAGTGTGTAAGTACTGTTCTGGTAGACTTCAAAATGCAGATGTGGACCGGACGAGTTGCCTGAGCTTCCGACAACACCCAGGAATTCCCCTTTTGCGACATTTTCTCCTACCACTTTCAGGGTCATATTGCGTTTTAAATGACCGTACCAGGCCACCGAC
>CAJBPC010000389.1 GCA_903957405.1 uncultured bacterium
AGGTTGAAAGAGTACTTCTTTTAACGGTAATGCCTCAAAATTGGCGATCCCTTTCATGATCAGATACTCCCTGAACGACAGCCCCGGGAGATCGTAGATCAGTGCCCTTCTGCTTAAATCTCCTGACTCTTTTGTGATGTCAATGATGGATGAACCGGTAAAGAATATTTGCAGGTCGGGGTAGAAATCATACAAATTTTTTATCTCCCCAGACCAGCCCGGATATTTATGTACTTCATCCAGCGCCAATACCCGTCCCCCTTTTTTATAAAAAATGTCTGATGTTTCTTTCAAGCTATGCCCAGAAAAGTAAAGGTCGTCCATGGCAAAATACGCGGCCTTGGAAGCCGGGAGGGCAAGTTCTTTTAGATGCTGGAGCAGCAGGGTGGTCTTGCCCACACCTCGGGCCCCTTTTATGCCGATCAGGCGTTCCTTCCAGTTGATATCAGTATGCAGGTAGCGCTTGAAATCAAGGCTGGTATAGTTGAGTAAGCGAGCGGATTGTTCCAGGAGGGTCTCCATATTGCACAATTGAAAGTGCAAAAATACGCAAAAATGCATATTCTAATGTGCAAAGTGCCTTATTGCTTTCTATAACACTCCCCGATTTTTAGACCACGAGGTTAGTTAAGATTTTAATAACTTAACCCTCAATTATGAAAAAAGTAACAAGACGCAAATTCGCTCCTGCATTCAAAGCAAAAGTAGCTTTGGAAGCGACCAAGAACGACCAAACATTGGCCGAACTATCTAAGAAGTTTGAAGTCCACCCCGTCATGATTGCTAAGTGGAAGTCTGAGTTTTTAGAACGAATGTCCATTGTTTTCAAGAATCCGGATGAAAAAGAGTCAGAAGACAGTGTGGATACCCAGGAACTGTATGCGCAGATAGGGCAATTGAAGGTTGAAAATGATTTCTTAAAAAAAACTGCAAGAAGTTGGGGATCAGCATTTAAGAATTAAAATGGTGGACTCCAAACACCCCAATTTGTCCATCCGAAACCAGTGTTCCTTGATGTCGATCTCTCGAAGTTCCTATTATGACCAACCTAAACCCGAAAAGCCAGAGAATCTAAGGTTTATGCATATCATGGATGCTCATCTAACGGAACACCCAGATGAAGGGGTGGTTTCCGTGATATTAATGTTTCAAACCATCGGTATAATAGTAGGTCCAAAACGGATCCGACGGTTGCTTCGGTTAATGGGTCGTGAAACAATTTTCAGGAGAAAAAATCTGACAAAATCAGGTTTGAAACAATATATAAAGCCCTATCTGTTAAGGATTTTGAGCGTTGTTCGCTCCAATCAGGCATGGTGCACGGACATCACATATATTCCCATGAAACATGGGTTTCCATATCTGACGGCGTATATTGATGTGTACGGCAGAAAAATTGTCGGCTGGGGCTTGAGCAATACAATGACCGTTGATTGGTGTTTGGATGTATAGAAGCGTGCCATTTCCCAACATGGATGCCCTGAGATCATCAATAGCGATCTGGGTAGTCAATATACAAGCAGCATGTGGCAGTCGTTCATGGAACAAAACGGGATACAGATATCAATGGATGGAAAAGGTCGTGCCTTGGATAATATATGGATTGAAAGATTTTGGAAGTCAATAAAATACAATCATATATACTTGAATCCGGCAGATGATGGTAGAGTATTAAAAGCAGGAATCCATAAATACATCACGTACTACAATAGTAAGATACACCATACAACACGGGAGGCACCGAATGCACGGTATCACTGTTCCATGCTGAAAGCGGCATGATCAACGTAAATGCCCTGCAGGCGGCTTGCGCTATTGACACAAACCCTCATCTGGCCAACACACAAAACCCAACAGATGAGCATTTGTGTCAATATCGCCCGAATTAAAAGGCAAATGCAAAAAGTAAATATAAATTCTTAACTTAGGTAGCTGATCGAGTGGTTCAATGAATGGGTAGTATTATATAGAGCCAA
>CAJBPC010000390.1 GCA_903957405.1 uncultured bacterium
CACCCTGCAGTACGAACAGGATCTGACAACCCATTTCACCGAAACTGAAATTCGTTGCATGAAGCAGTCATGCATCACTCGTTGAAAAGTACTCAATGCGGTACTTTTAATTCGGTAAAACTAACCCGCGATTGCCCAGCAGGGAAGTACGGGCTCCGCCAATATTTTCACTCAAAGGATTTTCTGTACTCATATGCAACAACAAGGATAATTCAGACGCTAATGTCAACGCACCCTCATCCACCCACTCCCTGAATTGATGCTCGGTTTTCCTGCAGTTGAAAATATGTGCGGTCAGATGATCGATTTGAAAAGACCGGTGAGAGATGCATGTTTCAAAACGTCCTGCGTCCATTGCATTGCAGTATTGCTCGAAATGTCCTTCCACCGGGACGACCATGATCGGCTTGCCCAGATACATCGCCTCGCATACTGATTCAAAGCCCGCAGTAGTGGCGACTCCTTTGCATGTCGACATCATCTCCAAGAACGCTGCGTCATCCAAAGCGTGGAATGTCAGATCATCACTGAACTTCCAGCTGCCACGATGCGCATCCCGTACCTCCGGACTGTCAGTGAAACAATGCATCTTCACCCCGGGATTCAAATGGTTCCAGCATTTTATATCATCCAGATACCCGCTATTCACCAGATAAATAAGAATGAAATCCCCGTGACTGACAATTTTTTCAAAAATCTCCCTCCTAAGCAAGGGAGATATCACTACAAGCTTCCGGTTATCCGACTCTGGCAGATTGTACATGGATATGGCCATGATCCTGTCTGAAAACAGGGATGTGAAACGGGTGTATGCCCTTAGCATTTTACGTTGCAACAGATGTTCTTTCGGGAAAATGAAATCCTCATGGAGATACACATACTGATGGGCAATGGACAACACTTTTCCGTCAAAAGCATGAAGCAAACGATACAAGGGCACCAAAGGCTCGTATAAGTTGATGATGAGGTCGGGGGCGTGGTATTTGACCAGCCGGTGCATGATGCGCACACTCCTAATGAAGGCCGGGAGCTTCAGGATGTTAAAGAGAATCGTCCGACCCAAATGAATGGACTTGTTTCCTTTCTTATGAAATTTCATACTGGCAACCGATATGACAGGCACCTTGATCTGGCGCATGAAAAAATCGGGGGGCTTTTTATATTCATCCCCACCCACGACCATACAACACACTTCCATTCCCAGTTTTTCCAAAATGCCATAAAGGGACATTGCCTGCGTAAGATGCCCCCGGCCCTCTCCCTGGATGACAAACATGACGGACTTTTTCTTCATACGGATATTCATCGGATATGTGACAGGTCAAAATACTGTTGTAAAGGTGGGGTCTGCGAGATCCAGGCAATATGCTTCCGTCAAAGTCTCTGGATTGTCAGCCTCATCGCCGGCCGTATCTTGGAATGTCGCGACCCAATCGGCATAATGGATGATATTCCACTTTCCGTCAACGGTTTCCACCAATGCACTCAGCGTCTCCACCCAGTCACCACTGTTGAGGTAATGTATCCCGTTCAGATGTTTGTTCGCCGGCTGATGGATATGACCACAAATGACCCCATGACATTTTTCCGCATTGGCCACCCCACATAACTCAGACTCATAGTCTGTAATGAAGGAAACCGCTTTTTTAACCCTTTGCTTGACGATCTGCGACAGCGAATAATATGGAAGTCCCTTCGCCCTGCGATATGCGTTGTAATGCCTGTTCATCCAAAGCAGAAAAGTGTATCCTGTATCCCCCAACTGGGCGACCCACTTGAGTTTCGTGGTGACCGAATCAAAAATATCTCCATGCACGACAAAATAGCGGAGCCCGAATGAATCATGGATATGGGTTCTGACGATGGAAAAATTACCAAATGACAACGGAATGACCTCATCCAGGAAATCATCATGGTTTCCACGGAGATAAACCACCTCCGTTCCAGTCGATGAGAGCCACTTCATGAGCAACTTGAAAAAGGCGGTATGCTTTTTCTTCCACTTACCCGATTTTCTTAGCTGCCATCCGTCAATGATATCCCCGTTAAGGATGAGTTTGTCGCATGTGTGATTCCGCAGGAAATGCACAACCTCACGCACATGGGAATTACGGATGCCCAAATGGATGTCGGATAAGACAATGGTCTTGTAATGCGATTTCAAGGATTGGTTTTTCCGAAGTTCCGCATATCATGTTTCGCAATAGCGTTTCCGACGTTAAAATTGGATGAAGTTACCGTTACCGGAATATTAAGCCCTCCCCGGATGTGACCGAAAAAAAGGCCTACAAAGCGACAGACAGGACTGCGGGGTTCGAGAATCCTACCGCTCTAGGAGCAGGTCGGCCGCCACTGGGAAATGATCGGAGGGAAATTTTCCGGTATACGTATCCGTTAGTACGGCCCAGCGCCTGACGGAGAATTGCCTCGTGATGAAAATATGATCGATGACATCCTTGCCGACAGCATCCGTCCGGAAAGAATTGAAACTGCCGTTGGGTTCGTATGCCAGCATCGCCCTGCCGTACGCATCCGTCAGCAGATCCGACTTTGCGAACTCCAGATACCACTCGCTATCCCTCCCGCCATTGAGGTCTCCCATGAAGATGACCGGATCCTTGCCGGCGATGGATCGTATCTTTTGCATCACAAGCCTGCTGCTCTCTATCCTTGCTTTGATCCCGCGATGATCGTAATGTGCGTTGAAGACAAAAAACACCGCACCACTCCTCTTGTCCTTCAACCTCAGCCAACTGCAGATCCTGTTAAGGCTAGCATCCCATCCGGGTCCGGGGACATCCGGCGTTTCCGACAACCAGAAATCTCCGCTGCGAAGCACATCGAACCGGTCCTTCCTGTAAAAGATCGCAGA
>CAJBPC010000391.1 GCA_903957405.1 uncultured bacterium
AGCCATGTCTGAAGGCTGCCGGGTGCGGCCACTTTGCTGCTGTCATTGAATTGTGCGTAAGTATCGTTGAGGCATACTTCCGGGAGGACGAATCCGGCCTTTGGCCTCGGGTTGATCACCAGCGGGGTCAGGCTGTTGATGCTCACGCATCCGTTGGATGTTGTGACCGTCAGCTTGATATTATACGTGCCGGGTGATGCGAACACATGCGACGGATCGGGCAATGTGGAGCTGTTTTGTGCACCGCTTGAGGGGTCGTTGAAATCCCAGAGCCAGGATTGAGTGGTGCCGACATTCGGAACGGAGCGGTCGGTGAAGTTGATGGTACCCGTGGCGCATACCGGACTGCTTGTGGCGTAGTTGGCTACCGGCAGCGGCCATACGATCACGGTTGCATCACCGCTCTGGGCCTGGCTGCAGGTGGTGGCGCTGCCGTCGGTCACGCTGAGCAGGTTATAGGTGAAACTGCCTGCGAGATTGGTCGGGACGTTGACAGTCACCGAGTTTCCGGATGTGGTTGTCACCGACTGCACTGCGCCTCCGTTGACGTTGTAAGTGAACGTGTATGGCGCGGTGGTGTTGGCACCGGTGAATGTGATCTGCGGTTGTGAGGCATTTTGACAAAGGCTGGCCGTGCCGCTGATCGTGGCTGTGGGCAGATCATTGACCGTAACCGATGCTGATCCGCTGGCTGGCTGTATGCAAAGGGTTCCATTCGCATCCGATACGCTAACCAGTGCATAGGTGAATACCCCTGCCGTAGTTGTCGGAACTGCGACAGATGCCGTATTTCCGGTAGACGTGGTCACTTGCAGGTTCGCTCCACCATTGATCGTATAGGTGAAGGTGTAGGGTGCGTCCCCTTCGGCACCGGTGAGGAGGATCTGTGGTGCGGGAGCATTTAGGCAAACGGCAGTCGTGCCCGAGATGGCTGCCGTGGGGGTGGGGAAGATGGTGATCGTCGATGAACCTGTCTGTGCTTGTGTGCAGGCGTTCGCACTTCCTTCTTTGACGCTCAGCAGGTTGTAGGTGAATACACCCCTGGTGCCGGTCGGTGCGGCGACGGTGACGGTGTTGCCGGAGGTGGTGGTCACTGTTTGCGCAGCACCTCCGTTGATATTATACGTGAAGGTGAATGGTGCCGCGCCATAGTCGCCTGTGAAGGTTATCTGTGGCGGAGCAACGTTGAGGCACACGGTATCGGTGCCGCTGATCGCAGCGGTTGGGAGAGGCTTGCTGCGCACCGTTTTCACGACGGTGTCGGATATGCAACCGATATCGGTGATCAGCCAGTATCCCACGTTGTAATTACCGGAATCGGCATAGGTATGTGAAGGGTTCGGGGTGGTTCCGTTGTTGTTATCCCCGAAATTCCAGAAAACCTTGTTGATGGCCCTGCCTGCGGTTTTGGATGTATCCGTGAACTGCATCGGCAATCCTTTGCATACATCATTGAATTTGAAGTCTGCTTTTGGCGCTGGGATGACGTCGAAATCATAATTCACTTCCTGTTCTCCTCCGCATCCGTCGGACGTCGGGTTATTGGCGATGACCTTGATGGGGTAAAGTCCGACGATCGGGATCTTATACTGACTGGGGAGTTTGAAAAGGTAGAGTGTTTTTCCGTTGACCACGCTGCTGTCATTTGGCACAGGGGCATTGATGGAAATGTCAGCGATCCCTTGGTTATTGAGTACGGTACCGAAGACCCAGCTGATTTTTGTGGGTTTGTACGGGAATGTCATGGAGAAAAAGAACGGTGTATTGTTACAGGTCGTGGGGAATTTGACCGTTGCGTTCGGCGTCTCGATGGATACGTATTGATAGAGGTCTTTTACATTTGCGCCGGCGGAGTATCCGTATGATTCGGCATTTGCATAACCGTAGGCCAATGCATTGAATCCCGAGTCAGAACTGAGGGTATGGTAGCCCTGCGATACATTGCTCAGGTATGCGTACGAGTAGGCCGGGTTGCCCGGGTGAACCGTCCAAATGCTTGCCGGCTGGATGGCACCGTCGAGCTTGAAGGTGGAGATGCCCGTGCCTCCGTTGGGTATGATCACATGGATATGGTGCTGCCTGTTGGCCGTTGCCACGAGGTTGGAGCTGACGAGTGTGACGTTGGAGATGTTCTGCTCTACAGGATTCAGGATGATCATGTCAGGGTCGTGCGGATTGGGGTTGGAAGAACAACCTGCGGTGGTAAAGTACTGCGCCACCGTGATGGGTTCATCAGAGGTGATGGCGTTGGGGGTGTTTCCGGAGAACTCATAGTATTGGTCGTTCACAAAAGACGCTGCCGGTATCAGGGTACCGTTCAGGTATACTTTGGTCGCGGCGGTATTCTTGATGATGCGGAAAAAGTTGTTTGGGCGGCTGAAGCTCGGTACCGTCAGGAAGTTCTTTCCCCATGACGCGACAGGATACAGTTGCTGGTATAGGTTGTCGGAGGAGCTTGCGCTTCCGCAGTTCGCACCGATGCGGATCTTCCCCGCGCCGGAGAATACCGCGATCCGCTTGCAACCACCCGTGGTGGATGCGATCGAGCGGATCTTTGAACCGGTCAGATCACCGCCTGTCCATAATCCTCCGCTGGCAGTGGAGCTGACCGTTCCCAGTACCTGATAGATCTCACCTTTGTTCATGGTGACGGTGTTGACGCTACCGGCGGCCCATCCGTTCGTCGTGGTGGCTGCGGGGATGATCTCCACGGTGGTATTATCTTCCACCGCTATGATGGTGAAGAATGAGTTGGAACGGTTCTCGTTGGAAACCTGGGTGTAGTTCATGGATACATATTCCTTGCCAAGGACGTTGGTGGGCAGACATACCGTGGCGCCGCTCACGGCATTAGCCGAGATGTAGGAATACACCACCACCGGTTTTTCCGCCGTCACCCTGACGGTCTTGCCGGTGAATGCCCCGCCGCCATTGATGAAATTCGTGTTGGGGACATTTACCATCACGACATTCCCGGCGGTCACCGTGCCCGTCTGTATGTTCGCTCCGCCAAAGGTCTCCACCGAAAAATTCGTGGTCACATCCGACGTGATGTAGAGGGTCATGGATAAGCCCGCACCCGACCCGGATGCCATGGCCACATGATAGGAATATGGGATCCAGAACTCCTTGCCCTTATTCGAAAAATCCTGAGCAATGGAGGAGAGGAAGAAAAAAGATGTTATGAAAGCAAGCAGCAGTCTTGGCATATCGGAAATTAATGCGGGATGTTGTTATTGCAAAATAAACATATGCAGATTATTATAAAAAAAGCAAATAGTTGTGTTGGACGGAAATTTCTTGTGCAGGTTTAACAATGAACAAAAAAAGGTGGCCCGATCAGGGCCACCTTTTAAAAGGTATTGTGCAAGAAAAACCTTCCTACTTGAAATAGCTCAGGTTGGTTTTGGGTGTGAGTGCCAGTACGGTTTGGTACATCAGCTGGATGGTTTGTTCGATGTCGTCTTTGTGGAGCATTTCCACGGTGGTGTGCATGTATCGGAGCGGGATGGAGATCAGCACCGAAGGGCAGCCGTCGTTGGCATAGGCGAAAGAATCCGTGTCTGTGCCAGTGCTTCTGCTTAATGCGCGCCATTGAACGGGGATCTTGTTTTCTTCAGCCGTCTCCCTGACAAAATCGAGCAGTTTGTTATGCACGGCCGGTGCATAAGCGAGCGAGGGACCTTTGCCGCAGGAGATATCCCCTTCGATCATTTTATTGATCATGGGGGTGGTGGTGTCGTGTGTCACATCCGTGATGATGGCCACGTCAGGCTTGATCCTTCTGGCCATCATCTCCGCCCCCCGGAGTCCGATCTCTTCCTGTACGGCGTTGACGATATACAGTGCATAAGGGAGTTTCTTCTTATTTTCTTTCAGCATCCTTGACACTTCAGCGATCATGAATCCTCCGATTCGGTTGTCCATGGCCCTGCCGATCAGGTAATCGTAAGCCAGTTCTTCATATCCATCCTCGTAAGTGGCTAC
>CAJBPC010000392.1 GCA_903957405.1 uncultured bacterium
GGCAACTCCGGGATTTTTTTTTGCATTAGTCTCCATGTCAAGATAAAAAATCCAGGGACGATCCGCCATGCGTGCCGCTTGCCGCACGAAACGGGTGAGGCCTGCGCGGGCTGCTGGGTTAAAAAATGGAGCGCATCATGGCGGTGCTTGTATCTCTCAGAGGGAAACTGACGGGACAGACATTTTGATGATCACAAAACAAAACGACACTCGAATTCCATGATCATCTGCGTTTCCTAAAACAGATAAGGATCGTCAAAGGGACACAGAGATAGCCGTTGACACCGTTTTTTTAGTAATTTCGCCATGTACAAACAGCTTGTCTGACAATATTCGGTATGCAAGATGAGGAAACGAAAAGCGGATCGAATGGAAAGCACCGAACCAAAACAACTTTCCATGACATCTGAATACAACGATGAATTCGAGCAACCCCTTTCCGGGAGCAACCATAAACCGGAGCAGACCGGCAGCTGGTTCCGCAGGATAAAAAAAGGGATCAGTACCTCAACGTCTGAAAAGAAGGAAACGCCTGACGGACTTTGGACGAAATGTCCCAAATGCAAATACACTTGTACCATCCTTGAGCAAAAGGATCATCTTTTTGTCTGTCCATCTTGCCGGTATCACCACAGGATCGGAAGTGCCGAATATTTCGAGATTCTTTTCGATGACAAGGAATTCACAGAGTTGTTCGCTGGGGTCATATCCATCGACTACCTTGGGTTCAACGATCTGAAGCCTTATCGCAAAAGGCTCGATGAGGCCTATTTCAAGACGGGTCTCCATGATTCCATCACGGTAGGCCAGGGAAAACTGAAGCAGCAGGATCTTGTCATTTGCTGCATGGACTTCAACTTCATCGGTGGTTCCCTGGGCAGTGTGATGGGTGAGAAGATCGCAAGGGCAGCCGACCACTGCCGCAAGGAGCGGATACCGCTGATGATCATCAGCAAGAGCGGTGGTGCACGCATGATGGAGAGTGCATTCTCGCTGATGCAGCTGCCAAAGACGTTGGGCAAGCTTGCACAACTCTCCGAAGCCCGGGTTCCGTACATATCCCTTTGTACCGACCCCACTTACGGAGGCACCACGGCATCGTTTGCCATGGTGGGTGACGTGAACATCGGCGAGCCGGGAGCCATGATCGGATTCGCAGGACCAAGGGTCATAAAAGAGACGATAAAAAAGAACCTGCCGGAAGGATTCCAGAGTTCTGAATTCGTGCTGGAACACGGATTCCTCGATATGATCGTCGACCGGAGCGAACTCCGTGACACGATCGCAGCCCTTCTGATGCATTTCCGCAACTGACGGGTAACCTAAAAACACCGCATACCTTCCCATATGGAGATCAGGAACAGATCAGCGTCGTATGAATACTACATCGAGGAAAGGTACGATGCAGGAATGGTGCTCAGCGGCACCGAAGTGAAATCGATCAGGGATGGCAAGGTGAGTTTCAATGACAGTTTCTGCCTGATCGACAAGGGCGAGATCTGGGTGAAAAATCTGCACATCGCCGAATACACTTTCGGTACTTATGCGAATCACCCGGCGGTGCGGGATCGAAAACTCCTGTTGAAGAAAAAGGAGATCAGAAAGCTCATCAACAAGCTTAAGGACAAAGGCTACACCATCATCCCGCTTAAGATATGGTTCAGCGATAAAGGATTCGCAAAAATCCAGATCGGACTCGCAAGAGGCAAGAAACTCCACGACAAGCGGGCCTCCGTGAAAGAGCGGGAGGCCAAAAAAGAGCTCAGGCATTTCACAAATAAATACAAGTGATGCGCGCCATTGATGAAGACATTCGTCAATGGCGCGCATCGTACAGATCAGAAGAGCTCCTGCTGCGGGTCATGTGGCTTGTGGACCCACTCGAATGCCGTGCTTTTTGTATACTCCGAAAGCCTTGTCCCCACCGCCTTCCAGCCCATCACTTCCACGAAATCATAAAGTTTCACCTTGACGGTCCGGGCCTGTGCGCCCCTTCCGGAGGTGACAGACACAATGGGTTTGTCCACCGTGGTGACGGCTACGAGACTGTTTCCTTCGCCCTCCCGCATGAACTGAAAACGATTGTTCAAGGTCGTGGTCTCAATCTTGAACCGCTTCACATTGTATTGCCCTTTTTCATTGTCAAGGTATATGGCGGTGACCAGCTTCAACGGACTGAACTTCTCCAAGGAAAGAATCTGTTCCGCATCGAATCGCTGGGTCAATTCCGTCTCCCTGATCTCGTAACTGCCATCGTTGAAGAATACCAGCAACCTGTCTTCCGAATCAAAGCTGCCGAGGTATTGCCCCCTTTCATCAGTATTGAGCCGGCCTACCGCATTGTCGAACCAGAGCTTTCGGGCACTGAGGGTGGAGCGGCCCGCTTCTTTCAGCCGGATGGTCTTGATCGGGTACTTGGTGACCTGATTCCCGAGAACGGACCGGCCCTTGATGTCTAGTTCCTCAAAATAGAAATCAAAGACCTTGTTGCGGGCCGAGCAATTGGGACTGAGCACCAGCGTGATCGTTTCAGCCTCGCCATTGGGGTTGACGCTGAAATAATTCACCTTGCTCTTGTCCGCCCCCTTGGTGAGGTCATATTCCTTGTCGCGGGTGATGCCGGACACGTTGAATCTTTTCGCGTACGCGACACCGGTAGCACCATCCGTGTAGATCATGTTGTACGTCATCCTGTCATCGCTTTTCTGAAAAACCGCCACATGTATGATGTCCTTTCCGACATACACTTTTTCCCCGACCTTGACGATTTTCATGATCCCCCTTCGCGTGAATGCGATGATGTCGTCCAGGTCGGAACACTCCGCGACGAATTCATCCTTCTTGAGGCTCGTGCCCAGGAACCCTTCAGCCCTGTTGACATAGAGTCGTGCATTGGCGATGGCGACATTGCGCGCCTGGATCACGTCAAATGGCCGGATCTCGGTCCGCCGCTGGCGATCCTTTCCATAGCGCTGCTTCAGCCCTTCGAAATACGTGATCGTGTAATCTACCAGGTTCGCCAGGTGGTGATCCGTTTCAGAGATCTCTTTTTCAATGCCCCGGATCTGCTCTATCAACTCGTCGATGTCGAGCTTGTAGATCCGACGCACGGGTTTCTCCGTGAGCTTGAGGATATCCTCGCGGGTGACATCTCGGTTGAGGATGGGGCGGAACGGGAGGAAAGCCTTTTGGATGGCGTCTAAAACCTTTTCCCAGCTGTCATGCTTCTTCTCCAGTTCCTTATAGATCTTCTCCTCGAAGAATATCTTTTCCAGGGATGTGTAATGCCATTTGGCGTTGAGTTCTTCCAGCCTGATCTCCAATTCCCGTCGTAAAAGCTCCCGCGTATTGTCCGTACTGATCCTCAAAAGGTCGGATGCCCCGATGAAGACGGGTTTGTCTTCGACGATCACGCAGGCATTGGGGGCGATGCTGATCTCACAGTCGGTGAAGGCGTACAGCGCATCGATGGTTATGTCTGGTGAGATGCCGGCCGCAAGCTCGACGTTGATCTCCACCTCCGCAGCGGTGTTGTCGGTCACCTTTTTGATCTTGATCTTGCCCTGATCATTCGCCTTGACGATGGAATCCATGAGCTGGGTTGTCGTCACACCGTAAGGCACATCCCGGATCACGATATTCTTCTTGTCGATCTCTTCTATATGTGCCCGGCAACGGATCCGTCCGCCACGACGCCCGTCGTTGTAGAGGCTGACATCGATCATCCCGCCGGTGAGGTAATCAGGGTAGAGTTCGAATTTCTTCCCCCTGAGGTATTTTACGGATGCATCGATGAGTTCATTGAAATTATGCGGCATGATCTTCGTCGACAGGCCCACCGCGATGCCGTCTGCACCCTGGGCCAGCACGAGCGGGAACTTCATCGGCAGTGCGACCGGCTCCTTCTTCCTGCCGTCATAACTCAGCTGCCATTCGGTCGTCTTGCCATTGAAGGCCACTTCATGCGAGAACTTGCTCAAACGGGCCTCGATGTATCGTGCCGCAGCCGCATCGTCGCCCGTTCGAACATCCCCCCAGTTGCCCTGCGTATCGATCAACAAATCCTTTTGACCGATATTGACCAACGCATCCTGGATGCTGGCATCCCCGTGAGGATGATACTGCATCGTCTGTCCGATGATGTTCGCTGCCTTGTTGAGCCGTCCGTCGTCCATCTCCTTCATGGCATGGAGGATCCGGCGCTGTACGGGCTTCAATCCATCCTCGATCGCAGGTACGGCCCGCTCAAGGATCACATAAGACGCGTAGTCCAGGAACCAGTTCTTGTATTGTCCGTGAACGCCGGATTCTATGCCGGTCACTTCCTGAAGTCGTTGTTTTGAATTACTCATCTGTCAGTTCATTTATGATCATATCCCTCCGTCGCTGCCTCTCCCGCAAGTGCGGACGACTTGATCTCGAAATCCCTCATCCCGCGGAGTTCGCCCTGCACATCAAGCACGCCGGCGGCGACCATGGTCTTGATGCGCCAAAGAAGGTATGCGTCACCGGTAGTCTCCCTGTTCTTGTTCAGGAACTGCGTGATGACCTTCGAAGCCTTCTGCCAGGCGCCTGTGACATACTTGAGGATGTCTGCATCGTAGTGATCCGGGGCTTTGTTCGCAAGCTTCTTTCCGCCTTCCAGGATCCTGACGCCTGACGGCTCCTCGCAGTGCTTGCCCCACTCATCCGGATCGATCTCGAACTCACTGAGCGTGATCGGCCGGGCGAGCTTCTTGGCCTTCAGGAACTCCCGCGGGGGTATCTGGCTCAGCCATTGCGGATAAAAAATATTGCCCTTCTCGTTGATGAACGGGAGATTGTTGAGATACAGGATGAACACCCTGCCCTGAAAGTCTTTCAGCTGGCTCATGATCCAGTAGTATCCGCTGACATCATGCTTATTCTGCGCAGCCCAGATCCATATCAATTCATCGGGATGCTCCCTCATGCGGCCGGTGATCTCCTCGGCTAAACGTGGATCGTTGACATCTTCCCTGTCGGCATTCCCGTCCTGATCCCCGCCGGCCAACACTTCCCGCCACCAGCTTCTGCGGGCCTCGATGCCTGCCAAAGCATGGATTCCCTCAAGGGGTCCCACGGCGTAATCATCCTTGACCTCCAATACGTCCCCCGTCAGGGTTTCGTCCATTTCAATGGCTTTTTTCAGCACATCCACATCAGCAGTGTTGAAGACAATATGAATCATTGGAAACAAAAATTAATTGATGGTATTTCGAACATGATGGCCCCCGTCAAGCGCCTTCGGGCGGTTCGTCCACGACATCGAGCTCGATCTTGAGGTTCGACACGATGAACTCCTGGCGTTCAGGAGTGTTTTTTCCCATATAATATTCGAGCAAGTGCTGGATCTGTGTGTGCTGTTCCAGGAAAACAGGCTGCTTTTTGATGTCCGCTCCGATGAACTTCCCGAATTCATCAGGGGATATCTCTCCAAGTCCCTTGAAACGGGTGATCTCAGACTTCACCCCGAGCTTCTTCACCGCAGCGCGTTTCTCCTGCTCACTGTAGCAATATATCTTGTCCTGCTTGGTGCGCACGCGGAACAGCGGGGTGTCCAGGATATACACGTGTCCGTCGCGCACAAGGTCGGGAAAGAACTGCAGGAAGAACGTCATCAGCAAAAGCCGTATGTGCATCCCGTCCACATCGGCATCCGTGGCGATGATGATGTTGCCGTATCGCAATCCGTCATTGCCGTCCTCAATGTTCAATGCGTGCTGCAGCAGGTTGAATTCCTCGTTCTCATAAACGATCTTCTTGGTCAGTCCGTAACA
>CAJBPC010000393.1 GCA_903957405.1 uncultured bacterium
GCCAATACATATAAAGCCTCCCTGCGCATTGGCAAAGCAAACACAGTCTTTTGCCAATTCAACCCAATCGGTTTGTTTTCCTTTCAGGAATTTGAGCGACTTTTTATCTATGTTTTTATTTTCTTTCATCGTTTATAGATGTTGCCTCAACGCCCCAACCGCAAGCCTTTAGCTTGGGATCAATGAGTTCGGCTATTGTTTCTGATTCGTTCATGCCCTGGTATTTTCATATCTAGGACTACATTTCAATATATAAAAAGCTTCAGCAAAATGAACAAAGTTCTTACCCAACCAACTGGGAATTAAGATATTGAATCTAGTGGTATTGGCTTTCATCCATTGGGAAATATTTAGATTTCCAATCAACTTGTTCAACTCTACATCCTGCAGTATCGACTTTGCAAGGTTACTTGAAGAACTTTCGGGATTGTAATGTTGTGACTGATACCTTGCATTGGACTTCGAATTTACCTTACCGACTTTCAAATAGGCATCTCCCCATTTGAAAATGTAGACAGCTGCCATATTGAGAGGTAATGGAATAGGAATATGACTGCTAATTCCTGCATCCCATTGCAGTATTTGTAAGTCAGATGCTGACAGGTTAAAGCCTGCCTGGGTGGCCGAAACGACTAGAGCACTAATGTCATTTTGTGTAATCATGGGTCTATCATTATGTAATTCCTATTCCCATCCTGAACAGCGATTTTTGCATGCACAAATATTTTTCCGGCGACATGAACATGGCAAGAATGCTGTTCCTGTTGTTTTGAGAAATATGGCTCTTTGTTAATTAATGTTGGTTAATTCTCCAGCAAATGCCTTTTGAAGGACGGACTTTTTCAAATATTCTAAATCTATTATTTTTGCAGTTAAATGGCTTATAATTTTTTGATTTCTGCTGATAGGGCATCCTTTGTAAATTCCGGTGATGTTGACCCCCTATTCCGGTCATGTTGCCCCCTGGCGGGAAGGTTCGATGGGAAAGAGCTTTTGGTGTTTTAAAAATAGGTGGTCTAGTCTGTGTTGGTAGTTTTTTTTCTTCTCATCGATTCACCTTTGAGTTCCACCCTGTGCGCATTGGCTGTCAATCTGTCAAGTATGGCATCGGCCATCGTGTGCTCATTGATGTATTCATGTCATTTGGATACGGGGAGTTGAGAGATGATAATGACCGACTTTCTGCCGTATCTGTCCTCGAGGATTTGCAGAAGCGCCAGGCGTAAGTCTTGCGTCAGGGGTTGCAGGCCGAAGTCGTCAAGGATGATCAGTCCCTGGCGTTCCAGATGGTTCAGGAGTTTGATGTATGACCCGTCAAGTCGGGCGAGTGTCATTTTCTCGATGAAGCGGTTCATATTGAAGTATGCGGTTTTATGTCCGAGCAAGCAGGCATGGTGGCCCAGTGCGCATCCAAGGAAACTCTTGCCGCATCCCGTTGGTCCGGTGATGAGCATGTTCTGACCATGTTTCAGGTATTGTCCTTCCAGCAGTAGCCCCAGTTGCTGCTTGGTGAGGTTCCTTGCGGCGGAACACTCCACCTGCTCGGGAATGGCAGGTTGCCTGAGTCGGGCGAGCTTTAGATAGTAGGCAGTCTTCTCTTGCGAGCGGCTGAGCATTTCCGCTTCCACGAGCCGGGCAACCATCTCATGGCTGTCGAGCTGTCGGTTCAAAGGTTGTTCGAGCTGAGAGCGATACGCATGGTGCATGCCCTGGAGTCGTAGTTCCTGCATCTGATGCAATGTTTCTGTTGTGTTCATATACGCTGGTTTAGATTTTACTGATATTCGTTTCCACCCCTTATGTTTTCATGTACGGGCAACGGCGCTTCAGGGATTTCGTCGGTCTGCATTCGGTCGAGTCCTGCGTGCAGAATGCTTTTGACCATGCTGTAACTTGCCGAGGAGGCGTCCTTCAAGCGGTTGCATGCGGCCTCCAGTCGCTTTGTATCGAACTTCCTTGCGAGCATGAGCATGCCATGGCAGGCCTTGTAGTTTTGTTCTACGACGGCTCCTTTCTCAAGGATGCGAGCAGCAACCAGTCGGGTAGAGGGGCCAATGGCGTCAGCCTGCGAGAGTAGCCCGTCGCGTGTCCATCCCTTGACCTCCAGCATGCGCTGATGGTGCGGCGGCATGTGCTCCACAATCGTCGCATAGGATTTCCTGACCTCCTTTCGGTCGTGGAAGGCGATGCGGGCGTTGTCAAGGTAGACCTCCACCGTTTTTGCGTCGTAGAGCACCATGACCTGTTTGCCGACATGGATGAATGGTACGCTGTAGTATCTGTTGTCATCGGAGAGTTGGATATGGTAATTCCGTTGCACCGTCTGCCGACAGACCAGTCTGGGTGTGAAGGGTTCCGAAGGCAGGGCCTTAAGCGTGGGACGTTCGTCCTTCTCAAAGAAGTATCTGCGGCCGAAAGGGGTATTGCGGTAGGGCCTGTCGTTGAGTGCCTCGAGCAAGGGTTTTGCAGCCGCATTGAGTTGCTCAACGGATTCAAACACCCTGTTGCGAAGTGGAGCGTAAATCGCGCTGTAGACTATCTTGACGGCTCCTTCCACCATCCCTTTGTCGCGTGGACTATAGGGTCTTGTTGCCGTCAGTACGGTCTGGTAGTGCTCGCCCAGCTGCCGACACAGTTCTGTGAACCGGGGTTCGTAGCGGTCCACCATGGCGACAAGGGACTTGGCGTTATCTCCCAACAAAGAAGCCGTGACACCACCAAAGTATAGGATCATGCCGTTCAGGCCTGTGACAAGGTCGGTCGTCTTTTTGGAAGGCGTGAAGGTCGCAAAGATGAGTCCGCTGAAGGGCAGGATGGCCACGAAGCATGCAC
>CAJBPC010000394.1 GCA_903957405.1 uncultured bacterium
AAAAGTCTTCATTGCGGCGCTTGTCAATAATGCAGCATATAAAAATGTCATAGAGAACGACCTCGCTGCTGCTGCAACCGCAAGAGGTTATCAGGTGGTAAAAAGTGGTGATCTGATTTCTCCGAATTTCACAAATGATAAGGCTCCAAAAAAGGATGCTATCCTCCAGCAAGTTCGGGCTTCAGGATGTGATGCCATCTTCACGGTATCTCTTGTTGACAAACAAAGCGAGACCCGTTATGTCCCCGGAACCACCACCTATTCTCCATATATGGGTTACGGAGGCTATGGTTTTGGCGGATATTATGGGTATATGGCTCCTTCCATCTACTCGACGCCGGGTTATACAACCACAGACAAGACCTACTTCATGGAAGCAAGACTTTTTGAAGCCGCATCTGAGAATATGGTATGGTCAGCACAAAGTGAAGCATATAATCCATCCAAGATCGACAAATTCAGCAAGGATTACTCATCCATGCTTGTTGAACAAATGCAAAAAGATCTGGCAGCCAAGAAGTAATCCTGATACAATACACAATAATAACAATCGAACAATGAAAAAAATCAGCTTGATCCTCGCTGTGATCGTGTTCTCCTCAGCGGCAGCCAGTGCGCAAGTAAGGCTTAATGCTTACAGCGGATATGTCTTCAATGAAAATGTAGATTCCTATTACGATAATTCCAGTGGTTCTTTCTCCGGTAAGGTAAGGGGTGGATACCAGTGGGGTGCGGGCATCGAGTTCAGTCCCCGATCTGGATATGGCGTCGAGCTTCTTTATCTGCGTCAGGATACTAAAGGTGATCCATGGAAATATCTCTCCAACACGGGTGCGAAAAATGGAACGATCGACCTCGGTATCAACTATATCATGCTGGGTGGTCTTAAGTATTTGCAGAACAATCCCAAAGTTGAGCCATATGGCGGTATGATGTTGGGAATGGCCATAGTGGAGTCACAGGTGGAGAATGTCATCAATGCGCCAAAGAACACCATGACCAAGTTTGCCTGGGGCATTCGTGGTGGTGTAAACGTGTGGGCCACAGAAAAAGTGGGCATCAAGCTGCAGGCGCATCTTCTATCAGCAGTCCAATCCATGGGCGGTGGTCTGACCATCGGCACAGGGGGAGTTGGTGTAGGTGCCACATCCTATTCTTCCATGTACCAGTTCACGCTGGGCGGTGGCCTTGCCTTTAAGCTCGGAGGCGCATCCACTGCATCGGCTGCACCTAAGGCTATGCGCTAATTAGGGATTCTTTGTCGGTTATCCATCTATAAGCGGAAAAAATGACATATGAACTCTTCAAAAAGGAGATCCACATTGTGGGTCTCCTTTGCATTACAGTCAATGCCATGCTGGCCCAGCACTAGCTTAGGGAAATTCTGATTTTGGAGGGAAGGCTAATGCTCTACCAGCCTCAATCACAGGAGGTTGAAGGCAACAAATGTACCGGTGTCTGCGCATTCTCAATCCTTCCATCCGGCAAGAAGGATCCTCTCTTCGGGGCACTCTTCTTCGATGCAAAGATGGAAAACGACCGGGATTCCCGAAGGTATCAGGTGTCATCTATACAGATTCCCGACATAAAGTTTTCCGGATCACAGCATGATGTTAATCTTGATAAAATCAAAGGGGCGGTGATCTGGGAAGTCCCGACCTGGAAGCTTCAGGGATCACTTGATGAATTGGTTGCCACAGTCTAGAAAATATCAGTCAAGGAAACAGGAACAGCGAATTGAAGCAAGTTCCGCCCCAAGATCATCTTCACCACTAAGCCTTCCATGCTGATCATGATCGACGGCGAACCGAAGATGAAAGACATCGAGTCTTCTGACCTGAGCTATGTGGCGAATACGCCCTATGTGATTTTTCATGACAAGTCTACCCGTAAGTTTTATTAAACTGGTGGAGAAATATGGCAAGAGCAAAAACATTAGGAATGTGTCCTGTTGATAAAAGGATTGCTTAAATAGAAATGTCTGTAATAAAAACTCCGGGGCGATGAAACTCCCGGAGTTTTTATTGGAGGCTACTGCTCAATTGTATATTCGATCGATTGCGTCATGGTATTTTTCCATGATCACCTTACGCTTGAGTTTGAGGGTCGGTGTGAGTTCTCCTCCGTCGATATTCCATTCGGTATGCAGGAGTTCGAATTTCTTCACCTGCTCCACATGGTTGAACTGCTGGTTGTATTTTTCCACTTCAGTTTTGTAGAATTCAATCACTTTTGGATTACAGATCATGTCACTCGGTGTACTATCGGAAACTCCGTTCTGCAGACACCATTCACGAAGGTTGGTAAATGAAGGAACGATCAGTGCCCCTGCGAATTTCCGGTCAGCTCCTACAACCATCATCTGTTCTATGTAGGAGGATTCCTTCATCTTGTTTTCGATGGGTTGCGGGGCGACATATTTTCCACCACTGGTCTTGAAGATCTCTTTTTTACGGTCGGTGATCTTGAGGAACTTATTATCCACCCAAACACCGATGTCGCCAGTATGGAACCAGCCATCCTGGTCTATGCATTCCGCCGTTAGGTCAGGACGCTTGTAGTAACCCATCATCACATTGTCGCCTTTGCAGCAAATTTCTCCATCCTCAGCCAGTTTCACTTCGACATTACGGATTACGGGGCCCACAGTTCCAAAGCAGCGGCCATCTTCTTCGAAGCGGTTCACACTGATAACAGGTGAAGTCTCCGTCAGGCCGTATCCTTCCATGATCACGATTTTCCCGGCGGTGAAGACCCTTAACAGCCTTACCTGGCAGGCTGCAGCTCCGGTGACGATCGCCTTGACTTGTCCGCCTAAACCCTCCCTCCATTTCTTGAAGATCAGCTTATTGGCCAGTCCGAGCTGTAAGTTATACCACCATCCCTGATTTCGATTCACTTCATACCTGCTGCCTATATCGACAGCCCAGAAGAATAGTTTCTTCTTTATGCCTGTCAGTTCTTGTCCTTTTCCAATGATGCGCTCGTATACTTTTTCCAGGAGTCGCGGTACTGTAGAGAATACCGTCGGCTGGACCTCCTTGAGGTTGTCACCTATCTTTTCAAGGCTTTCAGCATAATAGATGGATATGCTTTTGAACAGGTAGATGTATGTGACCATCCGTTCGAAAATATGGTTCAGTGGAAGAAAGCTGAGTGCTTTGTTGCCACCTTTGATACCGATGGCATCGAATACTTCATCTACATTCATGACGTTGCTCAGGATGTTCTTATGGCTGAGCATGACTCCTTTAGGGAAGCCTGTCGTACCTGATGTGTAGAGAATGGTACAGAGGTCATCGTGTTGGATGCTGTTTTTCATCCTGTCGAGTGTCGCAAGGTCGTGCTCATTGCCTTTGTTCAGAATGTCCTTCCAATAAAGGGCTTCCTGGATGTAATCGAAAGTATACACGGCACCAACCGATGGTGTTTTGTCTCGGATACTTTGGACTTTTTCGTATAAGGCCTGGTCACTCACAAATACCAACTTGATCGATGCATCATTGAGGATGAATTCCAATTCCTGCACGCTGATGGTGGGATAAATGGGTGTGAGTACGGCACCAGTCTGCTGTACGGCGAAGTCCAGTATCATCCATTCAGGACGATTATTACTGAGGACTGCAATCTTATCCCGGCCTTCGATGGTCATATCATTTGGACCAATGCCAAGATGTAGCAAACCTGTGCTGAGCCTGTCGACTAGCGAACGGACCTCCTTTGTGCTGTATTTTTTCCAGATGCCGCCTTCTTCCTTGGCCGCAAACATATCTTCTCGAGGCGAGTTCTGCAACTGCCAGTCTATGCAATCGAAAAGTCTAGTAGGATTCATAAGCAATCGTAATTTATTT
>CAJBPC010000395.1 GCA_903957405.1 uncultured bacterium
ACCGAGACTATCGGCACGTTCTGCACCTGCGGCCCAGAAATGCTCTTCCACGGGATATTCCGTGGCTGCATCCTCCGTGCGGAAGAGATAAAAAGAAGCTTTGGGGGCGGTCCCTACCATGACCCCGGGCAGATTGGCGGCAATGATCGCAAAACAGTTGGCCCCATGCTGGTCGTCCTCATTCACTGCGGCCTCGTTTTTCACGAAATCCCAGGTGCCGAGTATTTGATTGTTCCGCCGAAGGCTGTCGAATGCCGGATTGGTGAGATAGGAGAAGTAGCCGGCATCCAATATGGCGATCGTCATCCCTTCTCCGCGAAATCCCTTGTCGTGAAGAATCTCCCCCTCATGGATATGCACCTGCCCGAAACTGTTGCCGTAGTTGAAGAAATGCTGTTCGGATCCCTGTGCCGCCAAGATGCCGTTCGGCACCTCAATAAGGTCCTCGTTGAATGTATCTGACGGCTCTGTGATCTGCGCGGATCTGCTGGCGATTGCCGCTACATTTTTCACGAAAGGAAAGCTTTTTATTTTCAGCAACGCCTTCGGATCAGTCGTTTGAATGGCGACCTGGTTGAGCCATTTTGACGAATTCAGCACGATCACGTTTCTCACCGACAGGACGCTGTCGACATATGCCTTGCAGACGGGGAGGTCGGTACTGTCGATCGATATCTTGTAGCGGTTGCGTCGTTCGATGGCCTTGCCTGATAGGTATGCCGTCGGGCTGGAAATACTGAACGGAGTCGCTTTTTTATCCGTGAACTCAACGATGTGCCTCGTCAGCTGGGCCTGCGCCGAATGCATGCCTGCAAGGAGTAAGATGGTGAGGAGAAAAAAAGTGTTCCGGGGTCTGCGGTGTCTGTCCATAGTCAGTTGTGATTCAGGTATGTTAGTCTTATGCCGTAGCTGTTGGGTTCAAAATATCCGGAAGTGGATGATGCATTGGGTGGCTGCCAGGTCTCATGGAGAAAGTCGCGGTAAATGAGTCCGACACCCTTTGCGTACACCTCCACGGACCGGCTCACGGAGAAAAATTTTGTCTTGTCGTTTGGATTGTTGATCACCTCATCCCGTTGGTTCACGGTGACGGTCTCGCTAAAGGTTCTCGTCCCGACCGTTTGGGGTTGTCCTGTTTTTTCGTAAGTATACGTCCAGTCGTCGAGGTATTGCAGCAGTGGATCGGTCAGTGTGTTGATGTACCGGTGTCCCTTCCAGGAAAAATCGTTCCTGAGGGGTTGCTGTATGCGGATATACCGAAGGTTGTTGTCGATGATCTCTATGGATTGCCGGAGCGGGACGACCATGTAGGCGGCATTCCCCGTCCATTGGGTGGTATCGATGTTGCTGCGGATCCATCTTCGCACGAGGAACGCTTTTTGCCCGAGGTTGTCTTTCGTCTCTGCTTCGACGCGGTCTTGCACGATATAGGAGCGTGTGGTCCTTATGGTATTGAGGGCGATGTAAACGGTCGAGTCAAGGCGGTATGTGATCCGGTGACCGGTCTGAAGCGGGTAAAAGTCACTTGCTTGCCCCTGCGTTGCAAGAGTTTCCGACTTCTCACAGCCGGAGAAGCTGATGATGGTCAGCAACATGCCTATGGCGCATTTGGTTGCGTTTAGCTGCATCTTGAGGTGGGGAGGTTTCTGTCAGGCATCAAGATATGGTTTTTTTATTCAGCATGCGATGCCGGCAGGTCTGACAGGTAGCGATGGATCGTTCCTCCGGCGAGCACGTCGTCGCCTTCATAGAAGACGGCTGATTGTCCCGGTGCGACTCCTTTTGCATCATGAAGAAAGTGCACCTTCACATTTCCTGACCCGTCGTAATGTACGATGCCGGCAGATCCCTTATCCTTGTAGCGGATCTTCACGGTCGCCTCCATGCCTTCCGGCATTTGTTCATATTTGACGTGGTTGATCTTACCTACGGTCATTTCGCTCCGGTTCAAGTCCTCATCGTCCCCGAGCACAACCGTATTGGTTTCCGGATTGATTTCCGTCACGAATACGGGTCTGCCGAATGTGATGTCGAGCCCTTTGCGTTGTCCGACGGTATAGAAAGGATAGCCTTTGTGTTTTCCCAGGATCTTTCCATGTCGGTCAACAAAATGGCCACCTGCGACCCGCTCTTCCAGCCCGTCGACGTTCCGTTTAAGGAAACCCCTGTAGTCGTTGTCGGGCACGAAGCAGATCTCGTAGCTCTCGTTCTTTTTTGCGAGTTCAGGATATCCGTAGTCGATGGCCATCTGGCGGATCTCCGGTTTTCGGTATCCTCCCAGTGGCAGTATGGTCCGGCTGAGGAGATCCTGCTGAAGTCCCCATAGCACATAGCTTTGATCTTTCAACTCATCGATGCCTTTGCTGATGACATGCCTTCCGTTCTCTGGTCGAACTTTTGCATAATGTCCCGTCGCGATGAAATCGCAATCCATGGCATCCGCTCTTTTCAGCAGGGCTCGCCATTTGATGTGTGTGTTGCACATCACACAGGGATTGGGTGTTCGCCCCGAGAGGTATTCATCCACAAAGTTCTGCACGACGAAATCCCCGAACTCATCGCGGATATCCAGGATGAAATGCGGGAATCCGTGGTGTACGGCCGCCGCCCTCGCATCGTTGAAAGAGTCGATGTTGCAGCATCCCGTCTCTTTCTTGCCGCCTCCCGATGTGGCGTAGTCCCATGTTTTCATGGTGATGCCTACGACTTCGTATCCCATGTCGTTCAGCATGAGGGCCGCTACGGTACTATCGATACCGCCACTCATGGCCACCATCACTTTGCCGTGTCTGCTCATGATGCAAAAATACGAGGTAAAGGTGTACCGCTCTAATGGGAAAAAGGCTTGTTGCGTCGTTGACGAAGTTTTTTTCCCGCGGATTCGTGGAAAAAAAAGGGATAAAAATGAGGGAATGACCATACTGACCCTGATGAAATGAGCGAAATTGCAGCTATAAACGAAATGCTATGATCAAATTGCAAGTCATCGGACATCTTGGGAAGGATTGCACCACCAACATGGTGAGCGGGAAGAACGTCATCAACTTTACTGTGGCTCACTCGGAAAAATACAAGGATAGTACCGGTACGCAGAAGGAACGCACCATCTGGGTCGACTGTGCCTACTGGACGGACCGCACGGCGATCGCACCCTATCTGAAGAAGGGGCAGTTGGTCTATGTGGAGGGATCTCCGGATGTGCGTGCCTATGCCAAGAGTGACGGATCTCCGGCTGCAGCACTGAGTTTGAGGGTGTTGAACGTACAGCTGCTCGGCAGTGCCAAGGAAGGACTTGGAAATTCAACAACAGCGGAGCGTCCCGCCTCATCAGAAGCGTATGCGCCCGCCGCGAGTGGGGGATCAGACGATCTGCCTTTTTGATCTGGCGAACATGAGCTTTTCAGGGCAGGGGGTATCTGCCACTCCCTGCCTTCTTGTTTTCTGTTGCAGTCAATCCCGATTCGTATCGAGTTACGATCGCTTCAATCTCTGCCGGACTGACCGGTGCGGGGATGTCGTTGATATTGATCACTAAAAGATATCCATCTATTCCGGGTGCACGCAGGAAATGATCCGTCAGCCTGTGCTGGTCGCTGGAGATCAGCCTGCCGGTTTGCGCATCCCAGTCCTCCACTGCGCAGAGGCAGCCCAGTGTTGGGGAGATGGGGTGAAAGGGGCGGCCCTGGAAATATGCGGGATCGATGGTTGTGCCATGGGCTATGATCT
>CAJBPC010000396.1 GCA_903957405.1 uncultured bacterium
CTTCGACATATTGTAAATCAAGGGCTTCCAGACGACATGGCACTATACATTAAGCATAATTGACTGTGTGTTAATAACTTGCGCCGTAACTAAAAAAAATAATATTATCAAATAAAAAATAAGTTTTTTAACTTATTGTGAATGAATATGCTATGGCCCCCTTTTTTCTAGCAATGCGTATTCATTCAGCAGGAGGTCCAAATCCCATGAAAAAGGGTTCCGGAATGACATTTCAGACGGGGCAATCGAAGTCTGCCAACAAAACGGCTTTTCATTACCTTTGCGTGCTGACAATTTGACTTAAAAATGATTAGCACCATATTTGAGTGAAAACCGCATTCCGTGCAAAGTCGGGAAGCATAAATACATAACATGTTCAATTTTCTGTCCAAAATCCTGGGTGGTAGCAAGTCGGAGAAGGATGTGAAGCAGATCCGCCCGATGGTCATCAGGATCAACGAGCATTTCGCAAGCTATAAAAGCCTTGACAACGATGCGTTGAGGGGCAAGACGAATGAATTCCGGGATCGGATCCGCAAACACCTTGCGGTCATCGATGAAGAGATCGGCCAGCTGGAACGCAAAGCGGAGGACCTCGACGCCGTCGACATTGTCGGCAAGGACGACATCTACCAGGATGTCGACCGGCTGCGCAAGAAACGGAATGAGCAGATCGAAGAAGTCCTTCAGGAGATCCTTCCGGAGGCATTTGCCGTCGTGAAGGATGCGGCGCGGCGGTTCACCGAAAACGAGGAGTTGGTAGCCACGGCAACCGAACTCGACCGGGAACTCAGTGTCAAGAAGGAGCATATCCGCATCGTAGGAGACAAATCAGTCTATAAGAACAGTTGGATGGCGGCCGGCGGTTTGGTGCAATGGAACATGGTGCACTACGACGTTCAGCTGATCGGCGGATCCGTACTGCACCAGGGCAAGATCGCGGAGATGTCCACCGGTGAGGGAAAGACGCTTGTCTCCACCCTGCCGGCCTACCTTAATGCATTGCCGGGTGCGGGGGTGCATATCGTAACCGTGAACGACTACCTTGCCCGCCGTGACAGTGAATGGAATGGCACGATCTTCGAATGGCTGGGTCTCACGGTCGACTGCATCGACAAGCACGAACCGAACAGCGAAGCCCGCAGGAAAGCCTACCAGTGTGATATCACCTACGGCACAAACAACGAATTCGGCTTCGACTACCTGCGCGACAATATGGTACATAATCCAGAAGAGATGGTGCAGCGACGCCATCACTTCGCCATGGTCGATGAGGTCGATAGCGTATTGATCGATGATGCCCGTACCCCGCTGATCATTTCCGGGCCCGTGCCGAAAGGCGATGACCAGCAATACCATATCCTCAAGCCTCGTGTGCACCAGCTGGTGGAAGTACAGAAGCAGGTCGTCAACAAATGCCTCATCGACGCGAAGAAGCTTTTATCAGAAGGGAAAGATGACGCACAGGAAGGAGGACTTTACCTGATGCGTGCCTTCCGCGGTTTGCCGAAAAACACCGCACTCATCAAATACCTGAGCGAGTCGGGCATCAAAGTGAAACTGCAGAAAGCGGAGAACTATTACCTCGCCGACCAGCAGAAACAAATGCCCACGGTGGACGAGGAGCTCTACTTCCATATTGATGAAAAAAACAACCAGGTAGAACTCACCGAGAAAGGTCTGCAGCATATCACACGGTCCGGCGAGGATCCGAACTTCTTCATACTCCCCGACCTCAGTACCAGCCTGGCGGGGATAGAGAACGGCAGCGGCACGGCAGAAGAGAAGCTGCAACGCAAAGAACAGGTACTGAATGATTATTCTTTGAAAGCCGACCGCATCCACACGGTGCAACAGCTGCTCAAAGCCTTCACCCTCTTCGACAAGGATATAGAATACGTAGTGCTAGACGGACAAGTCAAGATCGTCGATGAACAGACCGGTCGTATCCTCGACGGCCGGCGCTACAGCGACGGACTGCACCAGGCGATAGAGGCTAAGGAAAACGTGAAGATCGAAGCGGCCACGCAGACCTATGCCACCGTAACCCTGCAGAACTTTTTCAGGATGTACCACAAGCTCGGAGGCATGACCGGTACCGCCGAGACGGAAGCGGCAGAGCTTTGGAATATCTACAAACTCGATGTGGTATCGATCCCCACGAACCTGCCGATGGTCAGGAAGGATCACGAAGACCTTGTCTACAAGACCAAGCGCGAGAAATATAAGGCCGTCATCGACGAGATCGAGAAACTGCGCAGTGAAGGCCGGCCTTCCCTGGTGGGTACGACATCCGTGGAAGTGAGTGAACTCCTCAGCCGCATGCTCAGCCAGAAGAAGATCCCGCATAATGTCCTCAACGCAAAGCAACACGCGCGGGAAGCTCAGATCGTGGCAGAGGCGGGCATGGCCGGCAGCATCACGATCGCCACCAACATGGCCGGTCGCGGCACCGACATCAAACTCGGTGCGGGAGTGAA
>CAJBPC010000397.1 GCA_903957405.1 uncultured bacterium
ATATGGCGAAAGCGTTAAAAAAGCGTGCATCAAAGAAGCCTTATACGAGCCCCCGTCAGTTAACTTTCGTGAATTTCGAGTCTCCCTTTACCCGTCATTTGCCCAGTACGAACCGATGGGTACAATTAGCGGCGACCATACCCTGGGACGATATTGTTGGTGTTTACAGAACTCAATTGAATAATTTTTCAACTGGGGCGTCGAATATAAATCCGCGGGTAGCGATCGGCGCACTGATGGTAAAGCATTTATTGAACCTTAGTGATCGTGACACTATCATAGCGATCCAGGAGAACATTTTCATTCAGCACTTTCTTGGCTTTGACAGTTTTGTTTACGAAGAGCCTTTCAATGCATCATTGTTTGTTGAGATCAGAAAGCGCTTGGGAATGGATCATGTGGAACAGATCAACGATTTGATCTATAAACATTCACAGAAACAATCTATTCATCATAAAGTTTCTTCCAATCAAAATGATAGTTCGGACACGGACGTTGATTCTAAAGATGAATCTGCAGCCAATATTAAAACAGAAGATAGCAAATCAAACATAGAAACAGAATCACCGATCACTCATTCGGGAAAACTGTTGATTGATGCCACTGCGTGTCCTCAGGATATCGCATATCCTACGGATTTGAAGTTGCTAAATGCATCGCGTGAAAAGTCAGAGGAAATTATTGACAAGTTATATGATCCGGTACTTCATGTGTTCAAGAAGCCTCGAACTTATCGCGAAGAAGCCCGTAAGCGTTACCTGCTAGTTTCTAAGAAAAAAGTACGCCGTCGTTCGGAGGTAAGAAAGGCTGTAGGCCAACAATTACGGTATCTCCGGAGGAATTTTTCATCAATAGACAAACTGTTGCGTGGATATGAGACAACACCTCTGAGTGTACGAGATGCGAAATATCTGGATACGATCAAAAGGGTATATGCACAACAACTTGAAATGTATCGAAAAAGGTCTCACAGTGTTGAGGACAGGATCGTAAATATACATCAGCCGTATGTTCGACCTATTGTGAGGGGCAAGGAGAAGGCAAAAGTTGAGTTTGGTTCTAAAATAAATGTAAGCCTGATCAATGGATATTCATTTATTGATCATTTTTCATGGGATGCTTTCAATGAAGGATCTCATTTAAAGGAGTCGATCGATAAATATAAAATCAGACACGGCTACTATCCGGCCGAGGTATCAGTTGATCAAATATATTGTACTCGATCAAATCGAAAGATGCTAAATGATTTGAATATAAAACTGATTGGACGGAAACTAGGCAGACCGCCAAAGTCAGGGAAAGAAAAATTGGATCCCGGAGATCGAAATCCGATAGAAGGTAAGTTTGGTCAAGGGAAAACGAGATACGGACTTGGATTAATAAAAGCAAGATTGCAAGGGACATCAGAAACGTGGGTGTCGCTGATCATGCTAGTATTAAACTTAGTAAGGATGGCCAAGGATGGCGCCTTATTAATTTTTGTTTTGATTTTAGAGGCCCTTGAGGGCATGAAATTAGAATTTACAAAAACAATATCGCAATCTTGGCTAGATAGGGGGTACCCCAAAATGGCGATTTCTTTGACTTATTAAGCAGGCCCTATTTGGCATTAGGATGGAAGTATGCTTTATTTTCCGTGTTTTTCAACCAAAAACTGCAATTTGCAGCTTTCCGGCACAAATGAAACATGCAAAGTCAAATTGAATCCATACTGGATTTCACCTACTCTCCGTTCAGGCGCATCATGAACAGGATGACATTCCGATATGCTGTCTGCGGCGGAGCGAATACCGTCCTGGATATCATGCTCTTTTTCGTCAGTTATAATTTTATATTCAGAAAGCAGATGATCGTACTCCCTATCATCACCATCAGTCCGCATATTGCGGCTTTCATGCTTTCCTTTTGCGTCACATTCCCCATAGGATTCGCACTCAACAGATATGTGGTATTTCGGGGGTCGGTGATCGCCGGAAATGTGCAACTCTTCCGTTATACGCTGACGGTGATCATCAGCATCCTCTTGAATTACGTGTTTCTGAAGTTTTTCGTGGAGACGATGGGGTTCTACCCCACGATCGCAAAGATCGCAACCACTTTCATTGTCGTCGGATTCAGTTACCTGTCACAGTCATATTTCACCTTCAAGGTAAAAACCTTTCGACAAACCTAAAACGACACCATGGAACATCTGGATATGATCATCATCGGTGCCGGTCCCATCGGACTGAGCTGCGGGATCGAATGCAGTCGAAAGGGCGTTTCCTATCTGATAATCGACAAAGGTCCGCTGGTGAACTCATTGTTCCATTATCCGCTGAACATGACATTCTTCTCCACTTCAGATAAACTCGAGATCGGAGAGGTGCCTTTCATATCCAATAATCCAAAGCCCACACGCAATGAGGCACTCGAATATTACAGAAGGGTCAGCTTGCATTGGAAACTTCGGTTATCCTTATATGATAGGGTGGTCAGCATAACCAAAATGGATTCGTTTTTTTCCGTAACCACCAGTAAGGGTGCATATCGCTGTAAAGCGGTGGTGATCGCGACCGGTTTTTATGACATTCCGAATCTCATGAATGTATCTGGTGAACACCTCCCTAAAGTGCATCATTTTTACAAGGAAGCCCATCCGTTTTTCGGTCAGAAGATTGTTGTGGTCGGGGCTGCAAACTCGGCGGTCGATGTGGCGCTGGAGACCTGGAGGAAGGGCGCGGAAGTCACCATGGTCATCCGGGATGCAGGTATCAGGGAATCCGTAAAGTACTGGGTACGTCCTGAAATCGAAAACCGAATTCAAAACGGAGAGATACGGGCGTTTTTCGAATCGACCCTCACGAATATCTCGGAACATGAAGTCGAAATACTCACGCCACTCGGCATGGTGTCCATAGATAATGATCAAGTGATGGCCATGACAGGATATCTTCCGGATTTTGATTTTCTTACCGCCACCGGCATCCGTCTCGCAGATGATGCAATGAAAACACCCATGCACGATCCCGAGACGATGGAGACCAATGTCAAGGGAATCTACCTTGCCGGTGTCATCTGTGGGGGGCTGAAAACCAACAAATGGTTCATCGAAAATTCAAGGCTCCACGCACAAAGTATTGTCCGCCACTTTCTCTCTTCGCTCAACTGATTCCCACTATTGGCGATTGTCTAACACCCAATATGCAAGGCCGGAGGGTCTTTCAGAACGCAGTTCTGTCTTACTTTCAGTCATTTTTTCCCTTTATTGACAAAATGACTGACAAGATTGCACCTTTTTGCGCTCGGCACAAGTATTGATTGTGGGTATCTATAAAATTTCAAATCATGGGAAAAATAATCGGTATTGATCTGGGCACAACAAATAGTTGCGTTTCGGTTATGGAAGCCAACGAGCCTGTGGTTATTGCCAATGATGAGGGAAGGCGTACGACCCCATCCGTCGTTGCTTTTCTGAGTAATGGTGAAAGAAAGGTGGGCGATCCCGCCAAGCGTCAGGCAATCACCAATCCGATCAACACAATATCCAGTGTCAAACGCTTCATGGGTCGTCGCTTTGATGAAGTCACGGAAGAACTCAAACATTGGAGCTATAAAGTTGCTAAAGGCGACAACAACACGATTCGGATCGACATCGATGGTCGCTTATATACCGCCCAGGAGATTAGTGCGATGGTCTTGCAGAAAATGAAAAAAATCGCAGAAGACTATCTCGGACAGGAAGTGACCGAGGCGGTGATTACCGTGCCGGCATACTTCAACGATGCGCAGCGGCAAGCAACAAAAGAAGCGGGTGAGATCGCCGGACTGAATGTCCGCCGAATCATCAACGAACCCACGGCCGCAGCACTGGCCTATGGTCTTGACAAAAAGAATCAGGATAGCAAAATCGCAGTATTCGACCTTGGTGGTGGAAC
>CAJBPC010000398.1 GCA_903957405.1 uncultured bacterium
CCTGACCCGTTCTATCACGTGGGGCTTTCTTTCATGCCGGCGGTTGACGGCGAACATGGGATAAAGACAAACCGTTCCGTTAGAATGGAACGATACCCAGTTATTGGGGAATATCGAGTCGGGGGTGTGGGGTTCCTGCGTATCATCCACCACCAGCACCTGCACATCATGGCTGCGCAACAATGCCGCCAACCCGTCGAATTCCTGCAGTGCCTGCTCCTGAAGTGTGGTGCCGCTGCCGGGTTGCTGGAACGCATTGTTGACTGCCGTCTGTTCGTTGAAAGCAAAACGAACGGGCCTTATCATTAGGATCTGCGAAGTGTTTTGGTGGGTCATGGCTGGGATTGATTTGTTTTTCATAACGCATCTCTAAGCAAGGGCATACTCATGCAATGAAAACCTCCCCTTGCCCGGGAAAGTTCCGCCGAAGGCATCAAGATCAATGTGTCGGTCATCGTCTCCGGATCTTCTGTCCCGGCTTCGAGCAGCGGGATGAGGTCCTTGACATGTATGATCCGGAACCCGTTCTTTCTGAAGGCCTCCACCGTCTTGTCGTTCCGGTCATACCCCAGCACAACGCCATCCCGAAGGGCCAGCAGGTTGCAGGAATCCGTCCATTGCTCCCGCGCATCGAATGGGAACTCATTGTTTCCGGAATAGATGAACCTTGTCTTCTCCCGGCAGCCAAGATCGTTGCGGCTGATGTCGTGGAGCAGGTCTTCCAGATTGTCGAAATGTACGGGCTCCGATGGATTTTTTTTTGCGAACTGGATGATGTCAAGATTCTCCTCTTTTTTCCGCTCGAGCAGGACTTTTTCGATGGGATCCGCATCATCCCGCTTGATGTTTTTTCGGGAAAAATGCCCGAGCAGCACCCATACGTTGCGCTTCACTTGGGTGAACACCGTATCGATATGCATATAGTCGCGTTTCCGGGGGATTTTCACCACTGTGACCTTCTTCACGACATTCTTCTCAAACAGGATCTTTATGACCTGATGCGCGGCTTCCATGCTCGTGCGTTCACTGACGCCCAAAACCACATGCTGGTCACTTACGACCATCACGTCGCCGCCCTCCAATGTGACTTTCCGTTCGTCGCCATCCCTTGGCAGCAGGAAGTGCCTGAAGGTTTCAGGGATCTCAAGGATCTTGTCCCTTTGCGTTTCGAAAATGGGATGATTGAAGAATATGTACTTCATCAGCA
The DNA here is from genome assembly GCA_903957405.1 of uncultured bacterium. Classification (GTDB taxonomy): domain Bacteria; phylum Bacteroidota; class Bacteroidia; order Chitinophagales; family Chitinophagaceae; genus Pollutibacter. Next base: position 1,208 of record CAJBPC010000398.1, read on the forward strand.
ACGCTTCACGGAAACGAGCCTTCTTCGCCGGTTTGTTCAGCAGGATGAAATCATTGATCACGATGCCGATATCCCGCGTGAAGATGAAATTTGGTAAGGGTGGGAAGAGCATCCTGTCCTCGTCGATCGTGCCCGTGATGAAGGCTTTCGCCAGCAATGCCGGCTCGAAGTCGAGCATCATCTGCTGGGTTTCGTATGTGCAACCTTCGATCGCACACACCGAGGATACCAGCTTGTGCTTGATGATGTTTTCCTCCAGTATCTCCGTGAGCAACCACTGCAACTCCACCACTTTGTCGGATCGATGGAACGAGGC
>CAJBPC010000399.1 GCA_903957405.1 uncultured bacterium
CATATCAAAAAAAAGAGAGAACAGATACTCCGCTGATCGTGGAGCAGACCAATGACACCCCACTCAATCCTTCATAAAAATATAACTCAAACGAATGGTCAAATCATTCATACATTCAAGGATGCATTGATCTCAGGTTATAGTCATTTAAATTTATCACCAACGAATTGAATGTGATGAAAAAAGCATTTTGGATTATATTGGGTTGTCTCTTTCTTCTAATGGTTGGAATGGGAACCTATGCCCTATTCCAATTTAGAGATCGGCATCCTAACTATCAAATTGACCTCAAGTTATACGCTGGTCCCGGGACGCTTGAAGGGGGATTTGCCAAAGTTGACATCACCCCATCAAATTTTGAAACCTGGGAGGATGTAAATGGAAATTCGAAATTCGATCCGGAAAGCGGAGATCGATACATAGATAAAAACGGAAACGGGAAATTCGATGCCATTTGGCTGGCAGGGTTTCATAATGCCAGACCTGCGCAAAGTGTCCGGGATAAATTGTGGGCCCGGGCCATGGTCCTAAAATCCGGAGATATCACCCTCGCACTCTGCGTGATAGACATGATTGGATTTGGAAACGATGAGGTCATTACCACGCGAAAAATGATTGCAGAAGCCCTTCCAGATATAGACTATGTGATCATTGCAAGCACCCATGTTCATTCTTCTCCCGATGTGATGGGCATCTGGGGCCCATCTCAATATGCAAGTGGAATCAATTCAGCATATGTAGCGCAAGTTCAGACAGGGATCAAGGACGCTGTGGCACAGGCGTATGTTGCTAAGAAAAAAGCGCTGGTAAAATTTGCAGTAGAACCCGGCAGACTAAAGAATCTGGTGGGGGATACACGCATGCCTGTGGTAACTGATGCGGGCCTGAAATTGATGCAGGTCATCGATGCAGAAACGAACAAAACACTGGGGACTCTCATGAATTGGGGAAATCACCCCGAAACACTCTGGTCAGAAAATATCCAATTGAGTTCAGATTTTGCTGACCCATGGAGAAACTATGTGGAAAATGGAATACCTGTTTCAGATTCTTTGGTCGCACCAGGGATAGGTGGAGTAGCCATATTCTTAAATGGAGCAATCGGAGGACTGATGACAACGCATCCTGATATGTCTGTTACAGATCCTTATACCGGTAAAACATATGCCAAACCATCACCTGAAAAAATTCAGGCACAGGGAAAAGCTTTAGCTAAGATCACGCTGGAAACGCTCAGAGATACAAGCGCGACGCTGCATGCTTCCCTGGACATGGGAATCAGCGCTAAAAGTATTGAGCTGGCGATGGACAATGATCTTTTTCATCTTGCAGCGTTTCTGGGCATTTTTGATCGGGGATTTGTTCGATGGAAGAAGATCCGATCTGAAGTATCGGCTTGGTTTCTGGGACCCGCCACTTTTGTACATGTCCCTGGCGAACTCTACCCTGAAATTTTACATGGTGGAATAGGATCTCCGGATGGGGCGGATTTTCAGGTATCACCTATTGAAGTACCTTCCATAGGGTCACGTATTCCCGGACAATACGCGTTTTTTTCCGGAATGTCCAATGACATGATCGGATACATCGTGCCTAAGAGTCAATGGGATGTGAAACCGCCTTTTACATACGGCTACAGCAAGAGACCATACGGAGAAATAAATTCCCTGGGCCCTGAAACTGCACCCAACATCCATCAAGCAGTCTTACGTGTGTTGGACAATCTGCCTCATCGAGTCAAATAAGAAGTATCTGTATGTCTTTGGCGATCTTGGAGTTCAGTGGCATCCTTATATTTAAATCAACAAACTGAGAACCAAATGGTACATTCTCCGCTCTTTGTTCATTCGAGCCGTGTTCATTTGACTCCTCTGCCAGGATAACGTGCTGACTACCACATCATACGCATTTGATTTCTGGCGGGTTATCAATATACATCATCCGCTGTCCATTCGGCGAATTGCCTGTAAAGATCATAGGCTTTATGGAAGACCAGCATGCTGTATCTGGGTACCGAGATATCTTTCAAAAAGTTTTTATCGTGCATTTCAGCCTCTGTGATCTTCATGAACTTACCCACCAACGCTACGCGATCTATGAGCATATACATGTTAACTCCCCCTTTCTTCCTGCCATCTCCGATTGGGTTACGACTACCGCTTTTTAAATCTCAAGGAACAACCGCATGGTCGTAGCATCCACAACATAGCGTAACTTTATACACGGTGCATGTCTCCGGCTGACCGAAAAAATTATAATAATGCCGGATGAAGTCGAAGTAAAAAGCCAAAAATGAAAAGAAAAAATGCTGGAACAGGCATTGCCATTGGCTCAGCCATTGGCGTCGCATTGGGTTATGCTTATGGACATAACGCACAAAATTCTTCACAATTTATTGCTTTGGGTTTGGCTATAGGTGTTGCCATTGGTTCTGTCGTTGATTTTTGGAACAGACCCAAATAAATGAATCATATCTATTTCCGATCGTCACATACTCCATCATCGCAGCATCATTCGATGGAATAAGGAAGGCTGTCAAAAATAAATATAAAAGCTTCGAGAGCCTATCGTTCAATGATCATTGAAAGACAGCAGTTCGGGCAGCCAATAGCGCGCCCTTTCGGCAACACGGGCGACCTGTTGCGCATCGATCCATTTGTATGGCCACCGCAGTCGGGTGCCGATGGGGCACCATCCGCCGGCAGCTGCGAGCAACTTGTCGAGGGCGGGATTGGAGAAGCCCGCCACCTTGAACGGCACCACGCATTCATCGAAGAACTGCAGTATCCGCCGCTCGATATCGAGGGCCCGGTCAAGGTCGGTGTGCATGAGGTTCCACCACCACTGCGCACCCATCGGACTCAGGCACGCCACATTTGAATATGCGCCACAGGCCACGCCGGTGCTGAAGCCCGACGCCAAAAAATGTCCCGGCACGAATACGGAAAAAATCCCGGCACTCCACCGCATCGCATCATACCAGTGTGCATCCCCGCCGGCGACTTTCACACCGATAAGGGAGGGGATCGCTGCGGCCAGTTCAGACAATCGAAGGGGCGAGAGCGCCTGTTTGGCATGGGGCGGATGATACAGTACCAGGGGGATGCCATCGGCCACATCCGCACACCGCCTTAGAAAGTCAAGCTGTTCCGCATCGTTGCAGACGACCCAGTCAGGCAGGATGACCTGAAAGGCGTCGGGCCGATGCGACACCGTTCTTTTTATGCGTTCTAGTGAAATGACCGGTGCAGGATGGCTCGCGCCGATCTGAAATGGCATGCCTGCCGCGTGGCATTTCTCCGATAGCATGAGCTGTATGCGATCGAATTCGGTCTCCGTCTGGTTGTGGAACTCACACGCCGTGCCGTTGGAATAGATGCCGCTGACTTTTGCGTCGATCATCGCGTCCATCTCCTCCGAAAGGATCGACCAATCGATGCGCTCGTCCGTCATGATGGGCAGCAGCAATGTACCCCAATTGCCCTTCAGGTTCGCTCCGGTTCGTTTCAATTTGTATCTATTTGGATGTAAGACAATGTAAGTCCGTCTCCATTGAGATGAACGCTTGCCGTGATTCGACTATTTGAAATCGGCCATCTGCAATTCCTTCCAGGCGATCCCCTCGTATGGCTTTTTCGCTCCCCCTTCATAGAGCAATCCAAGCTTTCCGCCGGGCAGGGATACCAGATTGGAATACGCAGAAGGTCCTTCATGCACGACGACCGATCTCTTCCATGTTTTTGCACCGTCATAAGACAACCTAACGGTCATGTTCACCCGCGCTTTCTGACTTGCCGGATTCGAGAAGGCGAATACGGGCTTTCTGCCCAGGCCGTCGATGCGGACCAGGCTGGCCTGGCATACGGGTTCGGGCAAGCCGGCATCCTGCTTCAGGGCGGACCATGTCATGCCTCCGTCGTTGCTCACGGATGTCTGCCTCGACCGGATACTGTTGTAATTGCGCATGTTCAGCATGAGGCGACCCTTGGTCAGTTCGGCCACCGTGCACTCGTTGACCTGGTCCGTTGGCGTGCTTCCGCCCAGCACCCATGTGTTGCCGCCATCATCTGAATGGATCGTATGAGAGAAATATTTCTTCGTGCCGGCTTCTATATGATCGCATGGGATGACAAGCCTGCCCTCATACCTGCCCTTGCCGATCTGTATGCCATTGCATGGACCGGTGGCGTACCATGTCCATTCAGGCTTCTTCACGGCAGAAGTGATGTCCTTTGCCGCCGACCAGCTCAGACCGTCATCCGAAGATGACAGGACGAACACCCTTCGGGTATCCTTGCTCGTTTGGTTGATGATCGCAGGTTCATGGTCACTGCCGAGATTCCAGGTGGAGAGCAGGACGACGTTGCCTGTCTTTTTATCGACGACGGGAGCCGGGTTGCCGCAGGTATTGCCGCCGTCATCCCAGACCAGTATCATCGGCGACCAGGTCTTTCCTCCGTCAGCAGATCGCCGCAAGACCAGATCGATATCTCCTGCATCGCCGCAGTTGTTGCGGCGCGCCTCTGCAAAGGCCAGTAAAGTCCCCTTGGGGGTGGAGACGATGGCAGGTATCCGGTAGCAGTTGTAGCCGTTCTCGCCACTGCGGAACAGATGGTTGAGGTCCTGCGCATGGGAAGTCGCAATGGCGGCCCACATCATCGTTGCCGTCATAGCCAATGAAAACAAGCTTTGCATGCACATCGTACGGTAATTCATGGTCTATTGTTTTTTAAATTTACAATTCCGATTCAAAAGCCTTTACTTCTTCAAAGACCGTCTCCCCCATCAACAGCCTACCGAGCCGGGGTCTTCTGTCGTTGTACACTTCCACGGCATCCGCGTCTGCATAGCGGAGGAACAGGATCCTGCGGTCGCGGTCCTTCGAGACGTTACCATCCGATTTATGCAAAGTCCAGCAGTGGAAGATGACGGCATCACCCGCCTCCATCTCCAAAGGGATGGCCTTGGAGTCATCAGCCTCCACCACGATCTCCGTCTGATTGCTCTTATGCATGGCGTTCTGCCGTACCTTGACCTGCCCCTGCTTGTGGCTGCCCGGGATCAGCCAGAGGCACCCGTTTCCCCGGTCCGTATCATCCAGTGCCGTAAGGGCCGTGAGGGCGGTATATGGGTCGAGTTCCCCGTAACCATTGTCCTGATGCCAGCCGAAGGGTTTTGTATTCCCCGCCAATTTGAAGGTCAGTTGGGAGGTGGCGCCCTTTATGTTCGGAGAGATGATTTGCGAGGCGATATTGACCAGTGGGCCTTCGAAATAATAATCTCTGATGGTTTGCGACTTGTGATGGATATTCACCAGCAGTGCGTTCTGAAGCCAGCTGCGGGCGGGATCGAATGCTTCCTTCTCTGCATGCCAGGCGGCCATGGATTCCTTCCGGATCCGTGCCAGGCCTTCCGGCGTCAAAACTTTCCGGAGCAGCAGGAATCCCTGCTCACGGAAGATCGAAAGCTCTTGGTCGGTCAGCGAGTGGTATTCGAACAAGCCTTGATGTGTGGGCATATGCATTTAGATTCTGGTGATTGACTAAATACTTTTGTCTGCAGCGTTGATCGGTGCGGGGTCATCGTTGCCAGCCCGTCTGATATCTTTTGCCAGCTTTTCCCGGTATGCACGCCTACGCTCCGCATCCTCTTTCGCCTTCTCCGCATAGTAGATGAAACCCAGTGCACGCCTCGTCCTGTCGAGCGACCGGTTCCCGTCCGCACGATGGATGGTGAGCGAGTGGTGCACCAACAGGTCACCCGGGCCTGTCCTGAACCAAACTTCACGGTCAAGGTCACCCGAAGTTCCGTAGTCGGAGATGCCCTGCGAGAAGCCGAGCACTTGCGTGCTTCCATGCGTCCTCATGCCATCGAGATGCGAGCCTCTGACATATCGCACACATCCGTTCTCTTCGTCAACATCATCCAACCCCAGCCACATGGTGACGGCCTCGTTGGGTTCGAGCATGAAATAATACCCATCCTGGTGCGGCGGTGTCGGATTCCCGATGCGCGGGGGCTTGTTGAAATACTGCATGTTCCTTCCGACGGCATTGTCATCGAGCAAGAGTGAAGCCAAGGCCTCAAACCTGCTGCCGAACATCATTTCGTGAAAATGGGAGGAATGGCTGTACAGCGACTGTATCTGCTTGAGTGTGGACGGGTCTGCCGGATCCTCGTAAAACGCCTCTTCAGGCTGCATCGAGGGCACGATCTCGCGTATGAGTTGATCAAGATGACCGTTCACCGCCTTCAGTTCCTCCGCAGAGAGAAACCCGGGCAGATACACGAATCCATTGATGCTGAAATCGTCTTTCACCTCAGTTGTCGATCGGTTCATGCTGTTTTATTTTTCATCATGGCTTGGGGTCAAGTGTCGGCCGTACCATTTTTTTGTTTCCCTGGACTGATGATGCTGAACAGATATCCCATGATCACACAGCCGGCGATCGCAAAGAGCGGGTACAGGAAGAAGTTGACTGCAGCGGATCGTTGCACGAAATACAGTCCTATGCAACTGGTTGCGAAGCCGAAGAGTATGCCACGGCTATGGATCCTTGGGATGAATATCCCCGCCAGGAATACCCCTGCGAGCGCACCGCCGAAGAGTCCGATGATCTTGAGGTATTGGTCGAAGATCGAAGCATTGTCGAGGTACACGAGATAGACGGCAATGAGGCTGCCGATTGCGCCAAGTCCCACCGTCAGCAACCTTGCAAAACGAAGGTTCTGCCGGTCGCTGGCATCCTTTTTCCAGAGTCGGTAGAAATCCGTCGTAACCACTGTCGCTATGGAATTCATGCTGGAGCTGATCGTGGCCATTGTCGCGGCGAAGAGACCGGCGATCACCAGGCCGGATATCCCCGAAGGGAGTTGTTGAGCGATGTACCAAGGGAATACGTCATCTGTGCGGCCATGTGGATTGAGTTCGGCGGGATGATGCCGGAAGAAGATCCAGAGAGCTGTTCCCACACTGAAAAATATCAATGTGGCGGGTATGGCCAAGAGTGCATTGGTATAAATGGACAGCCGGGCCTCCTTCTCCGTGGGTGTCGTCAGATAGCGTTGCACCACCACCTGGTCGGAGGTGTAGGTGACCAGGTTCGTAAGGAAAGCCCCCACGATGACGACCCACAGTACAGGCTCTGACATTGCCCAGCCCAGGTTTGCGATGCGCAACTTGGAGTTGTCCTGCGCTTCGGACACCATCGCGGATAGTCCGCCTTCGGTGTTTGACACGATGAATACAAAGCTGGCGAGGGCTCCGCCGAGCAGCACAAAAACCTGCAGCACTTCTGTCCAGACGACAGCCTCGATCCCTCCGGCGACGCTGTATGCCGTGGTGATGACGGTCGTCAGCAGGATGC
>CAJBPC010000400.1 GCA_903957405.1 uncultured bacterium
AAAAAAAATAAAATAAGTACCCGGCGAAATTTAGTTTTGCACATGCTGCCGTACAAGCAGCGTTTTACGTCTGACCCCAAAAAACATATTCCCGTCAAAGTGCCTGAATCCCTTCGTTTCAGGCCATACACCAACGGCCCTGGGTTTGATCACATATCTTCGCAAAGAAAAAATATATTATTGCAAAAGGATGACCACTATGGATCTTCACATCAGAAAGGCCGAAAAAAATGACTGCCCAAGGCTGTTGGAACTCATACAAGAACTGGCAATATATGAACGGGCACCGGAGGAAGTGACCGTCTCCCTCTCCCATTTTGAAGGCAGCGGTTTCGGAGAAAACCCTGTATGGTGGGCATTGGTAGCTGTCACCACTGCGCCAGACGGGAATCCTTTCATAGCGGGCTTCGCGCTCTACTATATTCGTTACAGCACATGGAAAGGACAGACGATGTACCTCGAAGACATCATCGTCACGGAATCAATGAGGGGAAAAGGGATCGGAAAACTCCTTTTTCAAAAACTGAGGGACGAGGCCGGGGAAAAGGGTTTTAAAAGGATCACATGGCAGGTGTTGGAGTGGAATGAACCCGCCATTCGCTTCTATAAGAAATTCAACACATCATTTGACCCTGAATGGCTGAACTGCACCATTGAACTGGCATCCTGAGCAATCCAAATAAAACAAACTAGACCGCATCATTCCACACCGTCCACTGCTGTACCTTTTTGGATCTTGGAGATCAACCCCTGGAGCACCTTACCGGGTCCCACTTCGGTGAATTGCTCTGCTCCATCAGCAATCATGGACAAGATGCTCTGTGTCCAGCGCACAGGGCCTGTAAGCTGGTCCACTAGATTTTGGCGTATTTCATCGGGGTCAGTAACCCCTTTTGCCACCACATTCTGGTAAACCGGACAAACTCCGCGGTGGAAATCAGTCTGTTGGATGGCTAAGGCGAGTTCATCCCTGGCAGGTGCCATCAGAGGGGAATGGAAAGCACCGCCAACCGGCAATACCAAAGCTCGCTTGGCTCCGGCCGCCTTCATCCGATCACATGCGATTTCAATGCCCTTGACCGTGCCGCTTATCACAAGCTGACCAGGGCAATTGTAGTTGGCGGGGACGACGACCTCGCCGCTCTCCTCCTGTATCGACCGACATATGTCTTCCGCTGTGGCATCCTCAAGTCCAAGCACGGCTGCCATCGTTGATGGAACAGAAAGGCAGGCTTTCTGCATGGCTTTTGCACGAATGCTGACCAACCGCAGGGCGTCCTCGAAACTCAGGGTGGAGTTCACCGATAAGGCAGAAAATTCCCCGAGGGAATGGCCCGCCACCATATGCGGGGTAGGGTTCTCGATACACTTGAAAGCAATCACGGAATGGAGAAAGATGGCTGGCTGCGTCACATCCGTCTGCCTCAGATCTTCTGCTGAACCATGGAACATCAGATCAGAGATCCTAAAACCCAATATTTCGTTCGCCTGGTCGAAAATCCGCTTGGCGAATGCATTGTTATCGTAATGTGTCTTACCCATACCCGGGTATTGAGAGCCCTGCCCAGGGAATACATAGGCATGAATCATATGGGAAAATTGTAATGCAAATGTAAGGAAAAAGGGCATAAGCTTTTTGGATGAGGATCATCGAAGACGCAAAATACCACTCGCCCCGGAAGACCGACATGGTTATTCGTCATCGAAATACCCAACAGGCCGCGTCGATCAATGCAACTTTGAACCGATCAAACGGATGAACTCGCTTCTCGATTCATTTCTTTCGAATTCACCCCAGAACGCGGAAGTAGTGGTGACGGAATTCTGCTTTTGGACCCCCCGCATCATCATGCAAAGATGAGATGCCTCTATGACCACGGCCACTCCGATGGGATCAAGCGTCTCTTTTATCACATTGAGGATCTGGGATGTGAGGCGTTCCTGCACTTGCAGCCGGCGGCTGTAAACATCCACGACGCGGGCGATCTTACTCAGTCCGGTGATCCAGCCGTTGGGAATATAGGCTATATGCGCTTTCCCGAAGAAAGGAAGCATGTGATGCTCACACATGCTGTACAACTCGATGTCCTTCACGATGATCATCTCACTCACCTCTTCATGGAACTTGGCTGAATTCAAAATGGCTTTGGCATCCAAATGGTATCCCTGGGTGAGGAACTGCATCGCCTTGGCCACCCGCTCCGGTGTCTTCAACAACCCCTCCCGCTGCGAATCCTCACCCAGCAAGTCGATCGATTGGCGGTAGTTCTCTATCAGCTTCGAAGTGATATCGTCATCGTATTGCTCAACACGCTTGTACGCCATTTTTTGATTTTAAGTTGATGTTTGCTTTTCTTGAGGTCATGCGGGATACTCCACGTAATTCCGCGGCGTCTCATACAGGATGACCTTGATGTCGAGTTTTTCGTCTATGTATGCCCGTAAAATATCATGTATCACGATCGCGATGTTCTCCGCCGTGGGATTCATCTCCCGGAACTCAGGCATATCGAGATTCAGGTTCCGATGGTCGAAACGATCCGTCACATGCTCCCGGATGACGTCTGACAAAACCTTCATATCCATCACATATCCGGTTCCCGGATCCGTCTCTCCAGTGACTTTTACGATCAATTCGTAGTTATGACCATGGTAATTAGGCAGGTTGCACTTGCCAAACACCTCGCTGTTTCGATTGTCATCCCATGCCGGATTGTGCAGTCGGTGTGCCGCATTGAAATGTTCTTTCCGATAAACTGACACCCTTTTTCCCATGAATATCCTTATGTGTTTGACCCCGCTATCAAAGCCGGGATGTAAAATGTACCGTGAAACATGGTTTCGCCAATGATGCTAAACAAGGAGATATGGAAATGGTTGAGTACGCATCCTTCATTCCCCGAAATACTCTACGTATATCCTCGGCGTCTCGACCAAACGTAGACAATGGAGTTTGACACCTTCCGGCATATGGGGCACCAACTGCTGCCAGATGCCGGTTACAAGGATCTCGATGGAACACATCTTCCCCTGCATGAAATCAACATCCATGTTGAGGTTCCTGTGGTCAAGCTTGTCGATGACATGCAGGTTCACGATCGCCCCCAGCTTTTTCACATCGAATATGAAGCCGGTTTCGGGATCGGGAACGCCCTTGACCGTAACATACAACTCGAAGTTATGCCCGTGCCAGTGCTCATTTGCGCATCGCCCAAACACTTCTTCATTCTTCTCCCGGCTCCAGCTGGGATTATAGAGTTTGTGTGCGGCATTGAAGTGTTCGACTCTTGTGAGATAGATCATCGCGTGGGTAACACGTTTGGAATGTGCAAAGTTACGTCAGTATGGATAAATAACTTAAAGATGATGCGCCCCTGACAGGAAAAAAACGGAATTTCGTTGGATGAAGATCGGCATAGTGGCTGCCACAAGCGGGGAAATGGAACCCATCCGCAAATACCTGGCGGAACGCATATACCTGAAACACCATCAGTTTCGGCTATTGACCACCGGAGTGGGCATGATGCATTCCACTTATTCCCTGCTGAAGCAACTCTCCCTCGAAAAACCGGATCTCGCCATCCAGGTGGGCATCGCAGGTGGATTCAACCCTTTGCGTCACCCGATTGGCTCGGCAGTGGCCGTCCATGAGGAATTCCTTGGTGATACCGGCGTTTTCGAAAGCGAAGGACAATGGAAGGACATCTTCGATCTGGGCCTCGGACATCCGGATCAAATACCCTATGCCAAAGGATGTCTACGAAATCATCACGAACGACTGCTTGACATCTCAGGTCTTCCACGGGCAAGAGGCTTCACCGTGAATCAGATCTCAACCGGCAAGGGAACCATGACGAATATGCACCAACGACTGGGGCCAGATATCGAATCGATGGAGGGTGCCGCCTTTCACTATGTCTGCCTGCAGGAAGACATACCATTCATCCAGCTTCGGGGAATATCAAACCTTGTCGGTGACCGCGATAAAAGCCGATGGCAGATTCCCGCAGCAATGGAAACCGTTCGCTTCGCATTATTCAAATTGATCGGCAAGATCCACGAAAACGGACATCCATGAAACTCACACTCTGCTTCTCCCCCTGCCCGAATGACACATTCATATTTGATGCCATGGTGCACCACAAAGTCGATACCGAAGGATTGACTTTTGACGTGCAACTTGATGATGTCGAGTCCCTGAATCGAATGGTGCTTGCAGGACAGCCCGACATCTCCAAAATCAGTTACGGACTCCTGCCACTCGTGCTCCCCGCTTACAGGGTGCTGGAAGCGGGAAGCGCTCTTGGAAGAGGGGTGGGGCCACTGCTGGTCGCAAAAAAACCGATTTCCGAAAAAGACAGCGAACTCCAAGACCTGACCATCGTGCTGCCAGGACGACATACCACCGCCCACATGCTTTTCACACTGGCATACCCGATGGCAAAACAAAAAGTCTTCATGCCCTTTCATGAAATTGAACGGGCAGTTCTCAACGGCACAGCGGACGCAGGCGTCATCATCCATGAAAACCGCTTCACGTATGCCTCCAAAGGACTTGTCAAACTGGCTGACCTGGGCGAGATCTGGGAACGAAATACAGGATATCCCATCCCGTTGGGAGGCATC
>CAJBPC010000401.1 GCA_903957405.1 uncultured bacterium
GACCTCGTCAATTTCAATTATTTCGCCAACAACCCGTCGGAAAGACTAACGGTCATTACTACCCGATCCATTAATCTTAACGACAGGCGTCTGAACCCCTACACGAGTGAAAAGTTCGAATTTGGATTTGACGTGAAGCGAAACGGACTGTTTGCGAATATCTCCATCTTCCATGAAAAAACGAGTAACGCCATCGGCATCAACAGGGAGGTCATGCCGTTTGCCTATTCAAAACTCAAGATTGAAAGCGCACCATCGGGCCAACCACCCGTCCTCAGTGCATTGCCGGCATCCATTGATACATTTTTCGCAGCGTATGATGCGCCCGTGAACAGCAGGACCGTCAACAATAAAGGGGTTGAATACAGCATCGACCTTCCGGAAATCAATGCCATACGCACTTCATTCAACATAACAGGAGCCTTTATCCAAACGAAGAGCGATGATAACGGAATGTACACCGATGCCGACAAGGCATATGCGGGTACAGTCGCACCGAAGCGCGTGGGCGTCTATCCGTCCTCTGGCTCCGTCACTGCTAAGAGAATGAATACGAGCTTGCGATTTGTGCATCGCATCCCATCCCACAACATCGTATTTTCTGCTTTGTGGCAGGCGATATGGATCACTCAAAACAGACGTGAACCGCTGAGTGTTTATGCCATGGCATACATCAACAGGAAAGGTGAAATGATTGAAATAAACGAACAAGAACGCAAGTCGGAGGAATTTTCAGACTTGAAAAGGCCTGTCAACCAAGCGAACAATACCAGTTTCCCACCACTGCATCTGATAAATATCCGACTGACGAAAGAATGGAAGAAAGGGTTCGGATTTTCATTTTATGTAAACAATTTCATCAACCTGCGTCCACTTCATACCAACCCCGACAGCAATGGTTTTGTGAGGAGAAACGAGCCCATGTTCTTTGGTGCGGAGTTCAATGTTTCATTTTAATAAATAAATATAAAACCAGAATCATGAAAATGCAATTTTTAATTCTTTTGGCAATGACGGCGGCGTTGACCGCCTGCCGTAAAAATCGATTTGAACCGTTGGCAACTGCACAGGTGACCGTCATAACCAAATATCCGGATACGTATGGCCAGCCATTCGCCAGCGGAGCCTCGGTGACGATAACCAACATCACAGATAATTCCATAAAAACAGCGACCACCAACGCTTCAGGAGTGGCCATATTCAGCGAGGTGCTACCAGGCACCTACAGCATTACCGCCAGTAAAAATCTAGCTGGATCGGAAGCCGTGACACTCACCGGAATCAACGCATTCGTCACGCTCAATGCAATAGTCAACTCGGCAATTGTCGTTGGCAATCAAAATCCGACATTTCAATTGCAATTGCAGGGAAGCAAGGTAGGAAATCTGTTGATAAAGGAAGTATACTACAGTGCAAGCCAAACACCGAGTGGCGGTAGCTATTTCAGCGATCAATTCGTTGAGATCTACAACAACAGCACAGATACCATTTACATGGACAGTCTGTGCATTGCCGACATACATGGCAATGCAGGATTGATAAATCCGACTTCGCTCCCGACGCCTTTCAACACGGATGCGAATAATTCTTATGCAAACAGCATTTGGCGGATACCCGGCACAGGCCGTCAACACCCGCTTGCACCCGGGAAAAGCATCATCATCGCACAGGATGGGGTGAATCATCAGGATGCAGCATTGAACCCTAACAGTCCGGTAAACCTCTCTGCTGCAGATTGGGAGACTTACAATGAACGTACAGACAACAGGGATGCCGATGCCCCGGCTGTTCCTAATCTTGAAAGAGTCTACTTTACAGGTGGTTTTGATTGGCTGATGCCGGTTTTCGGCCCATCTCTTGTATTATTTCGTGCAAACTTTGATTTGCTTGAAAAAACACCCATACCCGGGGCATCAGCCTCCACCGCACCGAGGATAAAAATCCCCAACAACATCGTGATAGACGGAGTCGATTTTGTCAAAGATGGCAACAGTGGGACGTACAAGAGGCTACCGGTCGCATTGGATGGCGGTTTTGGATTCGCTGACGGAACCTACAACAAACAAAGTTTGCGCAGAAAAACTTCCACCAATATCAATGGCAGAAGAGTCTTGCAAGACAATAACAACACCACGGCCGACTTTGAAAAGCTGCCTTTGCCCACTCCGAGATCATTCAATTGAAAACTTGTGTATGGAGGCATGATTGGTGCTAAAACCGAATGCGTGTCCAGCAGGCTTCATCCACCATCATTAAAAAAATGGCAGAAATTTATATATTGAGGAATCGATTTTTCACCTTGTCAGCATTGGCATTCACGCTCTCATGTGCGAATGCGCAAACTTCCCGACTGGACAGCCTTCACATCTTCAATGACCAGAGAATCATCGATGTTTTTTCACAAACACAAAACCCGGCAGTGCTATCGAACTTCCCCCTGCCGGAGCATGGGTATGCACAGGCAGGGGCATCGATGATAAATGGAGACTTCAAAAGGCCGATGGATGCGGAGAGTATGGCACAACTGCAAATGAGTACCGGAGGATTCAAAAGATACAAGGGTTGGTCGTACAAAAGCATGTTCAGTTACCAAAAGCAATTTGACGTTAACACGGCATGGAGCGGCGTGATGAATGCATACGAAGGAAACCCTTTCATATGGGTTGATAGCTCAGCAGGGGATTGGGAAAGAGACCATATCAGTGCTACGATCAACGTTGCCACTCCAGTAATTTTCAATAAAATGAATGCAGGTTTTTCGGTGGATTACAATATAGGAACAGGAGCGCGATCGACGGATCCGAAACCGTTTTACCGAAGCCGTCATATTGCAATGCAACCAGGAATTGAATGGCAGAGTTCCGCTAAAAGTTCCTTGGGCATGACAGGAAAGATCAGCTTCATTCAGGAAGAAAATGAGTTGGGATTTTATAGCAGCAATAACGTGCTGCTGTACAGGCTGAGAGGGTTTGGCACTTTCTCCAAAGTTCCGTTTGTCAGCGGTGAACGCAAAAGGAACGGAACGGAGGTGAAGGGTCTATTGCATTACAGGCGACAGTATGCCCGTCATCAACTGTCGATCAACGGATATGCTTCACAGAAGTATGAAAGTGTAACAGAAGGCGTCGCGATACTTCAAAACACGGGATATTTCACGGAGATACACTTTGGCGGCAGTGCGGATATTCAAAAAGGTGACGCTCAGAGAGGGCAATCACTCTCCCTGGGGTACGAGCTCATTGAAGGATATGCGGATGATGTGATTTTCAGAGCGGAAAGTGCCGGGTACACGACCCATCGCATGACAGGCGATATCAGCATGTGGAATACCGGCGCCGATAAAAAAAGGATATGGCAGCTTACCTTTTCCCCATCGTTCAGCCTCATGGATATTTCGGATCTGGCCACCCGTACGCAACTTACTGTCACAACCTTGGGAGTAGAATGTCAAGTGAACTGGAGAAAGACTGTGAGCCGAAATGCACAACTACAGATAAGACCTGTCATTGGCTATCACAAACCCTTGCAAAAAGAACTCGGCATTCAAAATGCTAATGTCATAACCAAGAATTTGATAGAGCCTGATTTTGCTTTTTTTTCAACTTCATATGCCCAAATAGGCTCTTTGATAATGATTGACATTGGCAAGCCGGGGGATAAATTCGCTCATATACTAAAAGTGCAAGGAGAGAAATTGCTCGTTGCCGACTACAGCCCTTTCAATGGCCGGAATCGGTTCCACATCGGTTATACTATCATTTTCCGATGACTGCAACCAATCTCCTGAAATTAAATTTAAAGAAAATGAATCGATTTTTCAGATGCGCGCGCATGAATTCACATCCTACCCTTCCGCAAAGTATCATGACGAGAATAGCTTTTATCGCATTGCTCGGCTTCTTGCAAATCCATTGCGGAAACTCGAAGATTGCAATGCGAAAAGCATATGAACAGATGCCTGATGCAGAAAAAAAATGGACAGACGACTTAC
>CAJBPC010000402.1 GCA_903957405.1 uncultured bacterium
CGTCCCGGCTTTTGCATAGGCGGCATAGGTATTGAATCGTTTGCGCAGGGATGGCAGTTGTTCAAGGAGGTCGTCAAGGGAGTGACTGGGGTGTGAGCGGCCGTCAATAAAATATGAGGTGACAGCATCCGATTTTCCATTGCCATCGAAATCCTTGTAAAGGATCGTGAGCGGTGATTGCGGTCCTGCGCGGAATTGCGTGTTTAGACCATAGTTACCCGCCACCAGATCTTCATCTCCATCGCCATCGAGGTCTGTCTTATACAGACTACACCACCATCCCGCGCCAGGCAGACCGGAGATGGATTCGGATTTGTTGTACCATGATGTGCCATTGCGTTCATATACACTAAGCGGTGTGAACTCTCCGACAGTGATCAATTCCTTTTTCTTGTCCCCGTTGATATCTGTGAATACAGCTCCAGTGAGCATGCCTGCCAGGCCCCTTTCGGGTATTGCTTCTGAGCGGAGGAATTTTCCGGTGCGGTCAAGCACTATGAGTCTCGAGGTGTCACTAAGCGGGTAGTCTTCACCGCGTATGCGTGCGCCTGCAAATATGCGGGTTACATTTTCGGTGCTGTCGAAGTCGATGGCGATGCAGCCGATGTTCCCGATGGTACCTGGGAAGGGATTTCCTTGCGGAGAGAAAACACCGCCTTTGTTGTTCAGGTAGACCTGGAGCAAGGGTGTCCCAGAAGCTTCGGTGCCGAAGGCGTTCCGGCCGATGATGATCTCCGGGTATCCGTCACCGTTGAGATCTGCCACCGCGATCGCACTTACTGGTGAAGGAAACGCATCACCGAGCGAGTCGGTTTTTCCGAAGCCTCTGACAGTGCCGAACCGCAGTATGGTGGATTGTGCACGTGTAGCCCCGATGACGAGGTCGTCCTTTCCATCCCGGTCGAGATCGGCAACGGCCATCACCGGAGAAACATTGCTGATGAAGTTATTAAGCCTTGGTTGGATACTGAAATCACTTTGGTATCTGTCATTGAGGATATATCCTGTGTTTGGCAATTCCTGATACAACGCATTGCTTTCAGGTGTTTGGGATGACGGAGCCTGAGTTGCTTCTGATTGCATGAGTTTCGTCACACTGTTGGCCGGAAGGTCGCGTAACAGTTGTGTGCGTCCATCGACCCATTTGATGCGGACGGAGTCGGCTTTTTGGTGTTTCCCCAATCCGAAATGCATGATCGGTTCCATGGACGACTGGAAGCCCCTGCTAAGGTGGTGTTCCTGTACCTGTAGTGTATCAGCAGTATATACCTTCACCACGGCACCGATGCCCATGGTGTTGGCAGCTTCGCCGTACAAAGAAAATCTAAGGTATCCGTTACCGTTATTATTTGACACGTCGTTCAGGAAGATGCCCGCTTTCCCGTTGGTGACGCTGGTGACAAGGTCGAGGTCACCATCTCCATCAAGGTCTGCAGAGGCTGCTCCGGCGTAAATGGCTTTTCTTTCGAATCCCCATTTTAGAGATACGTTTTCGAAGCTGTGATTGCCCTCGTACCGGAACATGTAATTGCTCATCGGATGGCCTGGCATTTTTTTGATGTAGTCCATCACGCTTTGGTCGGATCCACCGGTTTCTTGCATGGCAACCTGATGGTCGAAGGAGTATTTGATGAAGTCCATATCTGTGTAGTCGCGCACGTACCCATTGGTGACAAATAGGTCATTATTCCCATCATTATCGAAATCCTTCAGCAGGGCAGCCCAGCTCCAATCGGTATTGGATATGCCTGCCAGCTGACCTATTTCGCTGAAATATCCATCGCCGTTATTGACATGCAACATGTTTCGACTGTACTGATTGTGAAAACCTTTGGAGAACAGGTAACGGAATTTTTCGAAATTCTCTGCGCCGGAATGCATTTTCTGGTCGAAATTGTTTTCCGGGAGCATATCGAGTGTGATGAGATCAGACAGACCGTCATGGTCTATGTCTGCCGCGTCAGCGCCCATGGAGTAGAGCGAGTGCTGGGTGAGTCGGGTAGGGGCCTCTTCGCTGAAGGTGCCATCCTGCCGGTTGATGAACATATAGTCGGGTTCATTGAAATCATTGCTGA
>CAJBPC010000403.1 GCA_903957405.1 uncultured bacterium
CCATGAGCGGGGAAACGAATGCATCTGACTGTCCCGTTGCGGTATCGCGATGGTTTTTGAACACCAGCGATCCGGTCCCACTGTGGCTGGCATCATTGGATCTTTCCCATCCTTTGAGCCTGTCGGGATTCACATCGCTCCAATGCATGGGCGGGAATGTCGTTCCTTCAAAGCCTTCCGTTACGGGTAATGGTTGTGGGCTCTTCACGCCTACCATGAGGCGCAGGGTATCATTGCCGGGTCTTTCATCCGGTCCTCCGTTGGGGTCGGTGGTGAATGCCTCCAGGCGTCTGTAGCCCGGGGCGATATTCGAAGCTGGAAGCGCTACCGACGCTGATTGCTTGGGCGCCATGCGGCCTGTCCATATCACTGACCGGATGGGTCCTGCATCGATGCGGTAGCCCACCCTGACGGATCGCAGGGTGTCCTTTGCGGCATTCGTGATGGTGACAGCGGGGGCTGTCTCGGTACTGCATAGGATTGCGCCGGGGGCGTCGATCGACAGGATGCCCGCATCCCTGCTGGCGGCGGGGATGCTGCTGATATTGATATCGTCGAGGTGGATGTTGTTGGAATAGTTGTTGATGTTCCGGAAGCGAACAATGACCCCGGATCGGCCTGCGAAGCGCTTCAGGCTCACCAGTTCCTGCCGCCACTGGCCGGCAACAGGCGTGAATGCATCGGTGCGGTATGCCGGGATGGTCGACAAGCCAAGGCCCCATTTTCGCCAGACGCGCTCGAAGCTGTTGCCGCAATCGGAAGACACCCATACTTCAAGGGTGTCGGTCACCGTGGCGCTGTAGACCGCTGCCGCGAGCCGGAAACTCAGTGTGGCGGAGTCGGCGTCGCTCAGGTCTGTCAGCGGCGTCTGGAGGTCTGACCATTTCCCCCGCTCGTTCTTGCCGTAGTTGTTGCACTTCACGGAAGCACTGCCGCTATGGCTTGCTTTCGTATCCCTGTACCAACGTATGTTGGTGCTGCCCGATACCGACTGACTCCAGCCTGCCGGGGGGAATGCCGATCCCTCGAACCCCTCCCCGAAGGGCGTTCCGGCAGGTGACCTTGATTGCCACTGCAACCGTGCCGTGTCATTCGAAGGCTGCCCGTCGACACCGCCATTGGGTTCGGTTATCCATGCCCGTAAGGTAGCCGTCGCAGACGGCAGTAAGACGGGAGGGAGCACAACGACGGTTTCTTCGGAGACCTGCAGGTTGCCGTTCCATTGCGACTGGATGATGTTTTGGCTGCCGATCCGCATGCGGATCACCGCTTGCCGCAGTGTCTGGCTGCCGTTGTTGCGGATCCTCACCCTTGGCTGTACGGTGGGCGAACAGAATGGCTGGCAGTTATTGGGGTATTCTATCTCTTCGAGGGAAGCGTCGAGTGCATATGCTTCCGTGAGCTTGAACGACAGGATCCGCGTTTTGAAGCGGTTGTCGCTTCCGCCATACATGGATGTGAACCAGAAGATCGAATCATTTGATGGGTCTGTCAGGATCTCGCTGTAGTCTCCCCAGCGGTTCTGGAAAGTGCCATAATGCTGACCGATGAGGGCATCCTTCTCCCGGTAACTCATGAGGTTCTCGGGGTCTTCAGCGTTCCTGCCACTGATGGCTATGGATGCATATCTTTCGATGCTGCTGTTGTTGTAACCAATGGCGATCTGGCCCTTGCCGTTCATGGCCACGGCGCCCATGAAGCGGTACAAAGCGGGGACATGTGCACAGTCGGATTCGTTCTGCGGTGCGAAACTGCCCTGTTGGCGTACGCCCCAGCCCGTATTGTTGTTCCGCAGCTCGTACCATCGCAGTCCCGCCAGGGTACTGCCGCTGACATCCACGGTGTGGTTCGCCACGATCGACTGGTGGCTACCGAAATTCCGGTAGAGGGGCTTGTTCATGAACCGGCTGTCGATCACATCATAGCCGATACCCTTGGGGGACGGTGCGCAATCGCGGGAATTGCACACATCGCTTTTATAGGGGGCGACGGCGAATGATTTTTCAAAACGGATAAATGACTGTGAAGGGTTGATGAAGTCTGGACGAAAGCTGATGATCCCGACGCTGTCAACATCCGAGGGATCCCTTGTCCAGCCGTCGTCGTGGAGGTAAAGAAAAAGTCCGGGGCTATCGGATGCCGCGGGTTGGTTGCCCGCTAATCCCACCGGTGCGGTGGAATAGTAACGGAATTCAGGATGCGTCAACCGATACCGGATGACTTCGGCGACAGGATCCCCGGCGAGCATTTTCTTTTTGTTGAACGCCCATATCGAATTGCCCAGGTAAGATGATTTGAAATCCGCCGTGACACCATACCAGGCATCATGCCAGTTGGCATATTTGGGGTAGTCGGGAAAGAAGCTCGTGTCGGAGAATTCATACACGTACCAGGATCCAAGGGGGTCGGGTGTCTGCGAGACGGCGATGATGAGCGATTGGATATTTCTTCCAGTCTGAGAAGAATCCCCGAACTCGCTCATCACGAACCGTTGCTCCAGCTGGTCGTACCAGGTGATGCAGTCGCCGCCGCCATTGTATGCGGTGCCGGGCAGCTGGTCCATGAATGCTTGCAGCCTGATGGCTCCTCCCTGCTTGTCGAATATCTGGAAATAAGAGCTCCCACTGGCGCCATTGACCATCTGTATGATGTGGTTGGGCCCTATTGCCAGTGTGGGATCTGCGGGCGCTACATTGTTTGCGCTGATGCCATCGAACTCCTGGCCGATGACGGAAGCGCCCGGTACGGGGGATGTGGCCGTGCCATGTACGGATGCAGGTGTGTTGACGGCCGTGCCCTGCATGGGTGGGGTGAACCCTTTCTGCCA
>CAJBPC010000404.1 GCA_903957405.1 uncultured bacterium
CGGGAATGTCTGCATCCGCATGGATGTAATCGAGCAGGGAGCGGATGGAATTGTCATCCCGCTCTATAAAACCAAAAAGCCGGATGCGATGGCACCCGGCTTGTGTTCTGTATCTTTTGAAGATGAGATCCTACTTGACCTGAGCGACGAGGCTCTTGAAGGTTTCAGGTTCATTCATGGCCAGATCCGCCATCACTTTACGGTCGAGGGTGATGCCTTTGATCTTTAGCTTGTTGATGAACTCCGAATAGGTCATTCCCTCTTCCCTTACGGCTGCGTTGATCCGCACGATCCACAGGCTGCGGTAGTCGCGCTTCTTGAGTTTGCGGCCGACATAGCTGTATGTGAGTCCTTTCTCGAGGACGTTTTTCGCAACGGTATATACATTCTTGCGTTTGCCGTAGAATCCCTTGGCTTGTTTGAGTATCCGCTTCCTTCTGGCCCTTGAAGCGACTGCGTTCACTGAACGTGGCATGATGAGTAGATTTCTTTGTGAATGATAAGATTTCCGGAACCCTTAGCGCAGGCGCAACAAGCGTCTGACGAAATCGAGGTTTGAGGGATGCACTTGACCAGTTACCCTCAAGGCGCGTTTGCGCTTGTTGGTTTTCTTGGTGAGAAGGTGTCCGCGGGTGGGCTTCCTGAACGTGATCTTGCCGGTGCCGCTGATCTTGAAGGTCTTCTTGGCCCTGGAATGGGTCTTTACCTTTGGCATGAAAAAAGATTTTCTGTTTACCCTGCTGGTGTCCCCGCACAGGCGGAGAACTTATGGGACCTTGTGGGCTGATACCCGATAGGGTTTATCCTAGCGGGTCGCAAATGTACGGCTTTTTCGTCATTTAACGAAATCTTGGTCAAATTCCCGCCATCCCTGCGGCCGGGCGCTTGGCCCACCCGCGGGGATAGCGTAATCCTCATTCTTTTTTCCAGGTGTTGTTGGCAGAGTCATAGTCGGGGAATATCTTGTCGGGATCAACCACCACCCGGGAGATCTCCTCCGTGGTGTTCACCTTGAACTTCCAGCTGGCCGTATTCTGCCAGATCTCCACGGGGAGATTTTTCCGTTCGATCGTCCCGCCTTTGGTGGTGTATTCGACCACCACGGGCATGGCCATTCTGTTCAGGTTCTCGATGGTGATGAGCGCCCCATTGGCGGCATTGCCGTTGACATATTCCACTTTCGTCACGGCCTGGTCGAGTCGGTGGTTTTCGAGGAACATCCCTTTCCAGAACCAGCCAAGGTCTTCTCCGAGGCTGTTCTCCATGCTATGGAAGAAATCCCATGGCGTGGGGTGCCTGTATGCCCAGTCGCGGATGTATTTTTTAAAGGCGTAGTCAAACCTATCCTTTCCTACGATATGGCTCCTGAGCAATTCCAGTGCATAGCCGGGCTTGAGGTAGAGTGCCATGCCGATGTTCTGCTCTTTGAGTCCGTCGGGGGTCTTGAGTACCGTTTCTGACTGTTCACCGAACATGAACTTCGAGATCATATGACCGTCCAACGGTGGTTGGTCATACTCTCCCTTATTGAATTCCGCTGAAGCGATGCCGTTGATGAAGGTGTTAAAGCCTTCGTCCATCCATCCGTATTTTCTTTCATTGCTTCCGACGATCATCGGAAACCAGGTATGTCCGAACTCATGGTCGGTCACTCCCCAAAGCGAGCCGCCGCGTGCGTTGCTGCCGCAGAAGACGATCCCGGGATATTCCATGCCACCGACATTGCTGGCGACATTCACCGCGCAGGGATATGGGTATTCGAACCATTTTGAATTGATCTCGATGCTCGCCTTGGTATACTCCGTGCTGCGGCCCCAGGCTTCGCGCGAGGCGACATTGGCGGGATAGGCGGACTGCGCCATAGCCTTCTTGCCACTGGGCAGGTTGATGCGGGCGGCATCCCAGACGAATGATTTTGAAGACGCCCATGCGAAATCCCTGGAATTCCCGATCCTGTACTTCCACGTGAGCGTCGGTTTCGCCGGCCTGGAGGCGGGGTCGGCCACTTCTTCCTTCGAGCGGATGGCCACGGTGGCATCACTCTGCTGTGCGGATCTGAAACGCTTCAACTGCTCCGGAGTAAGGACTTCCGAAGGGTTCAGCAATTCCCCTGAAGCCACTACGATATGGGATGCCGGGGCCGTGATGGCCACGTCGAAATCACCGTACTCGAGGTAGAATTCTCCGGGTCCGAGATAAGGCATGGTGTTCCATCCCTGGATATCGTCGAACACGCATACCCGGGGATACCACTGCGCAATGGCATAGATATTTCCTCCGGGAGTCTTCAAAACACCGGTCCGGTCTGCGCCGTAGTCGGGCACGACATATTCATAATCGAGTTTGATGCGGATGACATCGCCCTTGGCTTTCATGGGCTTGTCGAGCCGCACCTGCATGCGGGTGTCGGTGATGACCGGCTCGTTGGCCGTTTCGACCGCCTTTCCGTCGGCCTTGGCGACCACTTTCACATTGGTGATCTTATAGCCGCCCAT
This sequence comes from uncultured bacterium, assembly GCA_903957405.1. Lineage (GTDB taxonomy): Bacteria > Bacteroidota > Bacteroidia > Chitinophagales > Chitinophagaceae > Pollutibacter. Next base: position 2,496 of record CAJBPC010000404.1, read on the forward strand.
GAACGGGTTCTTGCTGTCGCCATAACGGCTGCGCCCGGTCGCCGGGGTGCGCGCAAAGCCGCGGGATTCGGGGTTGAAGAGATTCTGGTCGAGCTGGAACCAAATATGCTGCAATGCATGCGGACTGTTGTTCGTATAAGTCAGCACCAGCGAGCCCTTCACGGTGTTGGTGTTGTCGTCCAGGCTTGCGGATATCTGATAGTCTGCCCGGTTCTGCCAATAGAGCGGCCCGGGTTCTCCGTTGCCGGCGCGGTATTCGTTGCCGGATTGCGGATAAAAAAGCGGACTGAAAAGTGCATTAGGATCGTAAGTTGATTTCGGACGCTCCGTCGTGGGCTGAGCGTCTGCGCTTGACAATGCAAGAATCGCCAGTGTGGCTGCCAGCAGCAGTCTTTTGTGCATATGATGGGATTGTATGATGATGAAAACGTTTAGATCACAGCAATGATTGAAGCAGTTTCTTTCCCTCTTCCTTCAGTCCGGCATCATCCTGCGTCTTGGGCGGTAGCCTGACCATTCTCTGCAATAATTCAATAGACTTGTCGCTTTGCCCGCTGTCTTTATAAGCCAATGCGAGGGCAAGATAATTCGCCACGAATGAAGGAGCAAGTCGCCTGACCTTCTCGAAGTTTTCGATGGCTTCCGCGAGCGAGGCCGGAGGCATACCACCCAGTGCGACCCGAAGGGCGGCCTTCTCCGCAAAACCCAGTCCGCTCACTTCATGATGCCATTTCCCGACCGTGTACAGGGCCTTTACATGGTCTGGATCGGCCATCAGGGACGCATCGGAATAGGTCTTGATGCCGCGCACATACTGTATCTTCTCCTTCACGGTGCCCACCATTGCCAGTCGACTCAAGGCGAGTGCCATGACGTAATTCGCATTCGCATCGACGGAATCCTGACGCAGGGCCGCCTCGGCGTGGGTGCGGGCGGTGTTGAAGTATTCCGATCGCTTCTTTTTATCCGTCAGCCGGTGACCGACAACACTGTACATCTCACTGCATTTCGTCCGTACACGAAGGTCGTTAGGGGAAAGCTTGACGGCTTCCTCGTATTTCACGAGTGCCTCCCCGTCTTTCATGGCCTTCTCGAGTTCTTCGCCTTCCCTGACCAGATAGCCGACCTCCTGTGCATGGACGCTACCCAACGCGGATATCAGGATGAATGACAGGAAGACCCTTAGCAAACGATGACGTTCAAACATGGACATTTGATCTTTTATTCTTTCACATTCTAGGCGCGGGCAAGATATCTGCGACAGGACCATCACATCGCTTCTCATACCGCACACCCACTCTTCCCCCGAAGTTAGTGATCGGCGCGGCTGCTTTCTCTATGGAAATGTTAATTCCCGTCACCCGGGGGTATTCCTCCCCTATCCTGTCAGCGATCTTCATGGCGACCGTCTCCAGAAGCTGTTCCGGTTCTGCCATCCCTTCCCGTACGATCTGCAGGAGCCTGGAATAGTCTATCGTTTGTTCCAGCGTGACGACCATTCGACCCGCCGGCAACATCACTTCGACATCCACAATGAACTCCTGCCCTATCGCCCGCTCCTCGGGAAACACGCCATGAAAAGCGGTGCATCTGAAATCCCCGATATGGATCCTGAACATATTCATTCTCTTTTATACCCTTTTCGTTTCAACCATCCGGTCATGAAATCCCCGTCGGGCAATGCCATCTCGTCCGGCACTAGCGGTGACATATACCTGAAATTTGCGCATACCGAATCCTTCATGCTGAAGAGGAGGATATCGGGGCTCCATTCGCCCGTGCTTTCGTTGATGTTCATCATTCCGAGCACGAAGACATCCTCACTGAGCCAGTCGGCCGTCTCCACAACCTGTGCCGATCCGTTGTAAAGGACCTGCCGCCGGAGGCCGGTGCGCAGATCGATCAGTGATACCTGTTGCTCGGGGCCGCCACCCTCCATGACGGGCGGCTGTCCCTTCGTGAGGTTGACGATGTGGTTGTAGCTCCAGATGTCCAGCGCAAGGCTGCTGTCAGGGGAGTATGCGAGGATCGGGCCGAAGGATCCTGACTCCAAGGCGTCCGCCCTGTCGATCGTTTCGAAGGAGTCGATGTGCAGATTGACGCCTGAAGCCCGGAAACGACCGATCTGGAAGCCCGTATCCGCAATCCCGTAGTATCCGATCCAGGACCTCAGGTTCGGTGCATCGGAGGCGCCCAGGGCTAGGGTGTCATCTTCGTGATAGCGGAGCGGCGACCAGGCATCCGGCTCCAAGTCCGACGCTTCGCTGCCGCCTTGCCGTCCGCAGGAGACCGAGATGGCCAGTACGATGAGCAGACAATAGGCCTGCCGTGCGGATCGGATATTCCCCTTCCTTGATTTGGTATTGATCATGTGGTCAGTGTTGATCCGAAAAACAGGTATGCGATACCGATGGCGGTGATGATCCCCACCAAGTCGGCGAGCAGCATCGAAGGTATGGAGTATCGGGTATTCTTGATCGAAACGGAACCAAAATAGACCGCCACGACGTAAAAAGTCGTGTCGCTGGACCCCTGGAATATGGCGGACAGCC
>CAJBPC010000405.1 GCA_903957405.1 uncultured bacterium
ACGATCTCCAACCTTTACCTGGCGATCGACAACAACCTGGAGATCATCCCCGTCATCAATAAGATCGACATGGACGGCGCCATGATCGAGGAAGTGCGGGACCAGATCATCGACCTGATAGGCTGCAAGTCGGAGGATATTCTCCTCGCCAGCGGCCGTGCCGGCATCGGCATAGATGAGATCCTCGCGGCCATCGTCGCCCGCATACCTGCGCCAAAGGGAGATCCGGAAGCACCACTGCAGGCCCTCGTATTCGACTGCGTCTTCAACCCTTTCCGCGGCATCATCGTATACTACCGCATCATGAACGGGCGGATCCGAAAGGGCGATAAGATCAAGTTCATCTCTACCGGTGCGGATTACGAAGCCGATGAGGTAGGCATTCTCAAGCTCACCATGAAGCCGCAGCCCCTGGTGAATTGCGGGGATGTGGGATACCTGATCACCGGCATCAAGAACGCAAAGGATGTGAAAGTCGGTGACACGATCGTGAACGCCCTCAAGCCGGCCAATCCGATAAAGGGTTTCGAAGAAGTCAAACCGATGGTCTTTGCGGGCATCTATCCGGTTATGACCGAAGACTTCGAAGAACTGAGGGAATGCATGGACAAACTCCAACTCAATGATGCATCCCTGACGTTCGAGCTGGAGACCTCACAGGCGCTGGGTTTCGGCTTCCGCTGCGGATTTCTCGGTCTCCTGCACATGGAGATCATCCAGGAGCGGCTGGAGCGAGAGTTCAAGCAGACCGTCATCACCACCGTTCCGAACGTGAGTTTCATCGGCTACAGCACCCGGGGAGAGAAGATATTCGTGAACAATCCCACCGAGATGCCTGATCCCACCAAGACGGACCGCATCGAGGAACCTTTCATCCGCGCACAGATCATCACCAAGCCGGATTATATCGGCAATATCATGACGCTTTGCCTCGGCAAAAGAGGGATCCTGATCAACCAGAGTTACCTCACCCCGTCGAGGGTGGAACTCGTTTTCGAGATGCCCCTCACAGAGATCGTTTTCGATTTCTACGATAAACTGAAGAGCCAGACAAGGGGATACGCCTCTTTCGATTATCACCCGATCGATTACCGCGACAGTGATATCGTGAAGATGGACATCATGCTCAATGGCGAAAAAGTCGATGCCCTCAGCGCGCTGATCCACCGGAGCCGGTCACAGGAATTCGGTCGGAAACTCTGCGAAAAACTCAAGGAGCTCCTGCCGCGGCAACAGTTCCAGATCGCCATACAGGCCGCCATCGGCGCCAAAGTCGTCGCCCGGGAGAATATCTCGGCCATGCGAAAGGACGTCACGGCCAAGTGCTACGGAGGAGACATCTCCCGCAAACGCAAACTCCTTGAAAAACAAAAAGAAGGCAAGAAGCGCATGCGGCAGATCGGCAATGTGGAAATCCCACAAGAAGCCTTCCTTGCCGTGCTGAAACTGAACGACTGATGCCATCATCGCCGACTGTCGAGACAGGTCAGGCGCATCTGTGATGCCTCAAACGGAAGCCTCATTCTTTATGGGG
>CAJBPC010000406.1 GCA_903957405.1 uncultured bacterium
AGAGGTTTTTCCTAAGCGACAACTTGTTACGAAGGATATTTTCAGACCGCTGCATATGCCCGGTTCCAGTCAACAGAAGATGACCGCCGGGTGCGCTTGACGCGAGACATCATCCAAGCCATATCCTTCTGACCCCGATGGAGACCGGAATCAGGATCGAATACAGGATAAAAAATGGTACGATCCAGGCGATCCATCCCGTCACCAGAAAAATAGCCATCACCAACAGTTGAAATCCCAATCCATACAGAGAGACAAGTGACATGAACCATTTGGGGGAAACCCTTGCCTTGGATGCCAATGGATCCATCATATAGACGAATTCGTCAAAGGGCTTGTAGAGGAAGCGGTAGCATTTGAATAGCACATTCACCGTGTGTTGTTTTTCTCCTGTATAGGCGATGGGTACTTCGGTTTCAAATATTTGACTGGTGATCTCCCCTTCCGTCCTGTGACGCAAGATCACATGATAATAATTGTAGACCGTTCCCTGTGTCTGCATACAGAAAAAAGCCAGTACACCCCATGCAATACCCATCCCGGTGACATATACGATCGTCAACAGGAAAGTCATATTCAATAGGCTGTCGAGGATCGAGTCAAAATAGCGGCCTACATACGACGGCTGACCCTTGGCCCTTGCCAGTTGACCATCTGCAGCATCCAAAATTGATTTCATGATGAGGAAGAAACCTGCCGCCCAGTAATATTCCAATAGGATGCATAGCATCGCGAATAAGCCTGACAAACCAAAAAGAAACGTCAGATGGATCGATGTCACCCGCGTATCTTTCAATTGCCATGCAATGATCCTTGCAAATGGCCTTCCGTAATCTGAAAAATCGATGAATTTATTTTCTGTAGTGAGTTTAGACATGAATTATGTTGGAGGTCGGTGGAATGACGACATATTGACATTTCATTCATTGCAGCCTGAATGTCAATTTTTGTGAACAATCATCGAGTACAAGATGAAAAATGAAGTACTTACATGTTGATTGATGCGGATGATGTGATGGACGAGTGCTTCTCGATTGTTGTAAAATTAACATAGACCATTGAATTTCAGGCAGAATTAAATGATAAAATCTCGGTATTATATGCGCGCATGTGGGATCTGGTGTTTCAATTCAGGTTCCATCTACTTGTTTTTCAGCTGATCGACCTGCTGAATCCCTACTTGGAAATTCGGCATATGGATGACTATCCATGACATGCGGCCTGTATTGCCGAGTTGCAGTCACCTGCCTGACAAGGTTTGCTGATTGCCGGATTCTGTCTGATGTTGTGCTCCGCTGGTGTACATATGCATCATTGATATGGCTTGAGACAAAAATGTCGGGTTATCATGCCGGGCAACATCGTTGGCCATCAACGCGCATTGTTGCGGGCGGACGGCATTTCGAAGGCGATGGAAGAAAATCCGCAAACAATAAGGTGTCAGTTATCGATCGTGCAACCATTAAAACCAGAATTTAAATGAGTTCAGAACGCATCAGAATGATGGGCAAGAATATTTCCCCGACAAATATTTTTATTTCCTTTTAGGATCGTGTGGAGAGGTCAGACGGTTGTTTGACGCATGCTCCGAAGGTGTGGATAGTCATAGAGATGCGCTGGCATCCGACTTTGGCTGAGGCTTTATATGCACCCGTCAGAAGAGATTGAAACGACCGGCATCGAGCTTTGGGTGTTGGGAGGTCTTTTAAAATGGATGTATTGAATTATTATTAATATATTAGCATCCTATCCAAGATACCGACCTCCTTGTTATGGTTGACTCCTCAAATTTGAAGGTTACTGAGTATAAAGAAATCGGAAACTTAAAAAATCACATGCGCTAAAATTCGATTGCGTGTAGCGATCGACAAATACTTTGCTTTTCACTTCAAAAATGGCTCGGTAGTCGGATCCATGACTATCGTGCTGCATCTTTTACTTTCTTAACTGTTTCATCCAAAAATTTATGAGTTTACCTTCAATGCTAAAGCAAGTTATTGCTTTTGTTGTGTGCATTGCATCGTTTCAACAGGCAATGGCGCAAACATCCGTAACCGGAAAGGTTACCGACCAAAGCAATGGTGCACCTGTCCCGAATGTGAGCGTGACCATCAAGGGAACAAGCAGGGGTACAGCCACGAACATCAATGGCGTGTATGTCCTTTCGCTTCAAAATGGGGATGCTGTGCTGGTATTTAGCAGTGCTGGCTATGAAACGAGGGAGATTGCAGTCAATGGCAAGTCAACCATTGACGTTTCCTTTTCGATTTCAAGTACAAAACTTTCCGAGGTTGTAGTTATCGGATATGGCTCGCAATCCAGGAAGGATGTCACGGGTGCCGTTGCATCAGTGAAAGGTGAACAGATCCAAAACCTCCCTGTATCGAGTGCTACGCAAGCCCTTCAGGGAAGGGCGGCGGGTGTTAATGTGGTCCGGAATGGCGGCAGTCCGGGCAATACTGGTTCCATCCGTATTCGTGGAACAGGCACCATCAACAATGCCGAGCCTTTGGTGGTCATTGATGGCATCCCTGCCGGAGACCTGAACTCGGTGAATCCCAATGACATTGCCTCCATAGAAATATTGAAAGATGCATCCGCTTCTGCGATCTATGGCACAAGGGCCGCGAATGGTGTCGTCATCGTTACGACCAAGAGGGGTAATTTTGAGCAGCCGATGAGGGTGTCTTTGAATACCTACACCGGCAGATCTCAAGCTCGCAAGACATTGGAAGTGCTTGATGCTGCGTCTCTGTCGTTGTTGAAGAAAGAGCGATATGTAAACGATAACATCCCCGTAGCATCAGAATGGAATGACCCGAACAACCTGGTGCAGAGAACAGATTGGCAGAATGAATTGTTTGGCAGAGGAACGACAAACAACATCGACCTGAGCGTATCCGGCGGATCCGCGAAATCATCCTTCATGATTTCCGGTGGCATGTACGATGAAAAGGGCATCATCACCAATTCGTACTTCAAGCGTTACAGCATGCGCATCAACTCTGACCATAAGATCGGAAACAAACTGAAAATTGGTCAAAGTCTGCAATTGACACGCGCGACCGACAACAGTTTAAATACGCTCTCATCTCAGGATGGTTTGATATGGAGTGCCGTTCGTTTCATGCCATTCCTACCCGTAAAGAACAGTGATGGCACATGGAGTTCTTCTCAAGGTTCACCAAACCAGTATGGAGACATCAACAACCCCATTTTCACAGCCAACTCGGTAGACTCAAGAAATACCAACACCCGCTTGTTGGCAAATGCTAATGCAGAGTATGAAATCATCAAGGGCTTGAAATTGAAGGCGAATTTGGGTCTTGATGGCAATCACTATCAGGGACGCAGTTTCAATATCATTGTAAGCGACCAGACCCGTGGTAATGCAAGAAACTCCCTTTCAAATAATTTCAGTGAATCATATTCATTACTGGGTGAGTATTTCCTCTCATACAGCAAGGTTCTTGGGGGTTTGCACAAAATCGATGCCGTTGCGGGGTATACGTCACAGACTTTTGACGGAGACTATTTTTCAGCAGTGAAGCGTGACTTTCCCAATGAAAGCATGGAGCAACGCTACCTGGATGCAGGTCAGAATTTCGGGTCGATCAATGGCAACCGCACTTACGATGCGCTACAATCCGCATTTGGAAGATTCAACTATGATTTTGATAAACGCTACTTGCTGACTGCCACATTCAGGGCAGATGGTTCTTCAAAGTTCGCACCGGAGAACAGATGGGGATATTTCCCGGCATTTTCTGCAGGCTGGAGGATATCGAATGAGAAATTCTTTGATGTGTCATTCATCAATGACCTAAAGCTGACTGCCGGATGGGGACAATTGGGCAATCAAAACGTTTCCAGTCTGCAGTATCTCGCATTGATCGGCAATGTCGGACAATATTCCTTCGGCACGAACGACGTGACCGGAGTTGCGCAAAGAAGGTTGCCGAACTACCTCATCTCATGGGAAACCGCAGAAATGGCAAACCTTGGTTTGAGTGCTGAAATGTTCAATAGAAGTCTGCAAGTGAACCTGAACTACTTCGACAAGACCACCAATGACATGTTGCTGGCGCCTCCGACGATTGGAACTGTGGGTAGGCTGTCCATTCCCGACAAAAATGTGGGTACACTAAAAAACAGTGGCTTCGAAATTGACTTGAATTACAACAACAAGATCGGTCAGGTATCCTATCGTGTAGGGGGCAATGCCGCTTTCATCAAGAACAAAGTGGTCAAATTGTTCGATGGCAACTACATTGGTTCTTCCGCATATGGTCGTATGGGACAGGAGATTTCAAGAACCTATGAAGGAATGCCCATTGGTATTTTCTATGGCTGGAAAACCAACGGACTGTATCAAACAGCACAAGAAATAAGCAGTGATGTCAACATCAAAAATGATTCACGGAGGACAGACGGTTTGATCCAACCCGGTGATGTGCGTTTCCTTGATCTCAACGGAGATGGTAAAATCACCGAAGCAGACCGTACAACAATTGGAAGTCCCCACCCTAAAATGGTGTATGGCTTCAACACCGACTTCAATTACAAGAATTTCGACTTGTCCTTATTCTTCCTTGGTAACGCAGGCGTGGAGATTTACAATGCTGACAGAATGCAAGGCATCGATCCGACATATCCTTTCAACATGTATGCCGAAACACTGGACCGGTGGAACGGTCCCAACACCAGCAATACCATTCCAAGGATGACGACAAAAAGAAACAATCTGAACCATAGGACTTCAGATATGTTCATTGAAAATGGCAGTTTCCTGCGCCTGAAAAACCTATCCTTCGGATACACGCTTGATGAAAAAGCCGCTTCACGGATTGGTGTGGACCGCTTGAGATTTTATGTAACCGGCCAAAACGTACTGACGTTCACTAAATATTCAGGTCTTGACCCGGAGTTGGGGTATGCAAACGATGGCAACAGGCAGATAAACGTCGACTATGCACAATACCCTCAATCCCGTTCATGGATATTGGGACTTAACGTTACTTTCTAAACAATCAATGAATAGAACATGAAACAAATAAATATGTATAGAGGATTGATGATCGTCATGACCATCACCATGATGGGATGCAAAAAAGATCTGCTTGATTCCACCCCGTATGCGCAGGCGACATCTGCCAATTTCTGGAGAAATGCGGAAGATGCCGTATCTGCGGCGAACGCGTTATATCCGTTACTTGGAGATGAAATGTTCTTCGGTCATCCGGAACAAGCGTGGGACATCTGCTCAGATGACCAATGGAGATCCGGTGATTGGGGCAATGAGCAAGCAATTGAAGATTTCACTTTTGATGCCAGCAATGACCAACTCAATTGGAACTGGTCATTGAAGTACGAGGAAATATCAAGGGCGAATGCCATCATCATCAATGTGCCGAAAATTGAAATGGATGCCAACCTGAGAAATAGAATACTTGGTGAGGCTTACTTCATTCGTGGCCTGATGTACTGGCATTTTTATAAGATCTATGGACAAGTGCCCATCATCACAGAGGAAAACGTGATCAGCAATACCTACAACGTGCCTAAGGCCACCATAGAACAGATGGAAGCCAGGATTGAAACTGATTTCAAAGAGGCCGCTCAATTGCTGTATCTTCAAAATGATGGCACCAATACAGGCAGACCCACCAAGGGCGCGGCTTGGGGCTATCTTTCCAAACTGTACCTGTATAAGAAGGATTTCCCCAATGCAATCCTTTATGGAAATAACGTGATCAACGGATCGTATAAATTGCTGAATAAATTTTCGGATAACTTCAATGCGGACATCATCGAAAACTCTGAGATGCTTTTTTCCATCCAGCGTCATCGTGGATGGACTGAAGAGAATATGGCCACATGGTATTATGCTCCCAGACCTTGGGATGGATGGGGCTTTCAAGAGCCAACCGACGATCTGGCCAGCGAGTTTGAAGCCGGTGACCCAAGGCTCAAGGCAACCATGGCATCCATCGGAGATGTCATCACACCTGGCCCCACGGGCGGACCAGTGGTGTACACTGCCGGCCTCAATAACACTGGGCACTATTTCAGGAAACATGCAGCCTTTAGGGTTGAGGGCGATGGCCTTGACCATGACCTTGACATCCCATTGCTCCGTACGGCTGATATCTATCTGGTGGTCGCTGAAGCGAAAATCAGGAGCGGACAAAACGGAGATGGCGAAATCAATGCAGTCAGGAAACGTGCAGGCCTTCCCAATGTGACCAATGCCAAGATGAGCAATCTCATACACGAAAGAAGGGTTGAACTGGCAGGTGAGAACGAACGACATATTGACCTTATCCGCTGGGATAAAGCCAATATCGTGAACATTGTTGCACACTACGCGATCAATAGGGGTCAATGGAAGCCTGGCAGGCAATTCCAACGCCCGAAGCACTACTACTTCGCATTGCCTCAGCGTCAAATAGATTTGAGTAATGGTGTCCTGATTCAGAACCCCAACTATAAATAGCGCTTTAATTTTTATAGCCTTAAACCGGTACCTTCGTTTTACGATCACGTAAATCACTGGTACCGGTTTTTTCATTCATCCAGATCCCATGAATCTTTCTACATACGCTGAACAGAAGCTCATTGCACTTTTCTCTATATTGCTTCTATCCTCATGCGATTCATCTTCGGATATCAACTTGATGGGGGCATGGAGGCTTGATTCGGTGTATGACTACCATAATGGATTTGCCTATACGAACAAGACGCCATACCCATCCGAAGTGCATGTGTATCAACCGGACAGCACCTTTCTGAGAAGAGGCATGGGACATGAGAATAAATATTTATTCCAGGTCAATGAAAATCAACTGCTGATCAAGGAAACCAACGGCAGCCCGGGTGCAAAACTTATCATCATCAGGATAGACTCTACGCAACTGGCATTAAAAAAAGAGAAAAACCTGATCTTTCCTGGAAAAAATCAAGAACGTTTCGAAATTCGTTTTTTCACGAGGATCCCGAATGACTCAGTCAAATGACGTCGTAACGGAGGTTCCTGAAAACTTGAAGACCTCAATGGAACGTGCGTCAGCAGGTATCTGGAAATATCGACCATTACCCGAAAGATATCCAGATCCGTAGTACATTTCTTTCTTAAACTTTTTTCCATCCTTCAGGCTTATCACGGCGTACGCGTCATCATGCCTGGCAGCGATGAACTTGTCAGTCACTTTGCCTGCACATGCAAATGCAAGCAATGCCCCATTGTTTTGTGAAGCGAGCAACAATCTTTTCTTGTTGCTCAACATCAACTCAACCAAACCCTTACCATCTCCGGGAACTTCAAATCCATTTTCTTTTTTGACAAAACCACCGCGACCATCGCCCTTTAAAAATAACCCCTGAAAAGCATCATAGCGACCATTTAATACCTCGGTACCATAGTCATTACCGATGAGCAGAATGTCATCCAATCCATCTGAATCATAATCGCTCACCAGCGTCCCAAAGACGGGCGCAAACTGTGCTTCTTTGATC
>CAJBPC010000407.1 GCA_903957405.1 uncultured bacterium
GAAACGCATCCCTTGCCGGTAAAGTTGCCGGGGCTTCTCCTCAAAGAATTATACAAGCACTCCTTGGTGGATATCGGCAAACCGAACCCCATCGACCCACAGGTCCAGTCAGCGGCCACCGTCGGCAACACATTGGGTGAGCATAAAAAAAACATCCTCATCCTCGTGAACTATGCCGACTGTGCCACCATCCACGAGCCGGATCTGGTATTCCTGCTGAACATCCTGAACGCATGCCGCCTCAGCCTCAAAGATGTACTCATCCTGAACATCCACCACGTCGAAGCCAGGGATCACCAATCCCTGGCCGTTGCCTGGAAGCCCACAACCATGCTGCTCTTCGGCATCGAACCATCAACGATCTCCCTGCCTGTTCATTTCCCAACCCACCAGATCCAGGGTTTTGCCGGCATCCGGTTCATGCATGCCCCCGGCCTTCAAAAACTCGGAACTGACGATGCAGAAAAAAGAAAACTCTGGGCAGCCCTGAAGCAGCTGTTCCTGAACTGAACATCATGAAAAAACTAATATTCGCCACCAACAACCCACACAAGATCGAAGAAGTCCGTTCGGTACTGGGCGACGCCTTTGAGCTGGTCACCCTTCAGGAGGCTGGCATCCATACAGACATCCCCGAACCGTTCGACACACTGGAAGAAAATGCCCTCCAGAAATCCATGACGATCCACAAAATGAGCGGACAGAACTGTTTCAGCGAGGATACCGGCCTCGAAACGGACGCATTGCACGGCGAACCGGGCGTTCGGTCGGCCAGATACGCCGGGGATGCCGCAGCACCTGAAGCGAATATGCAAAAACTCCTGGCGAGGCTGGGGACATCCCAAAACCGGAAAGCAAGGTTCCGAACCGTGATATCGCTCATTCTTGAGGGAAAAGAGTATTCCTTCACCGGAATCTGCGAGGGCAGCATTGCCCTTGAAGCCTCCGGATCGAAGGGCTTCGGGTATGATCCGATTTTCATACCGGATGGAGCGGGCCTAACTTTCGCTGAAATGGACAGACATGAGAAGAACCGCTTTAGCCATAGAAAAAAAGCCATAGACAAACTCATCGAATTCCTCATGGAAAAAGTTTGATTTCACACGAAAATCCATTGGGGTACCGCTAATAAACGTTTTTTTTGCAGATAATGAAGCCCATAGGCAACCAAATCTTCTCCGAAAGCGACTTGATAAGGGGATGCAACGATGCTGACCCGAGAATGCAGGAAGCTCTGTACCGGCAATATTCACCAAAGATGTATGGCGTTTGTCTCCGCTATGCAAACCATACCGAAGATGCGGAGGATATCCTGCAGGAAGGCTTCATCAAAGTCTACCGAAATATCGGCCGCTTCAGGGGTGATGGCTCCTTTGAAGGCTGGATTCGAAGGATATTCGTCAATACGGCGATCGAACACTATAGAAAGACCGCACATATGCATCCTGTGACAGAACAACAGGAGCAAAACGTGACGGACAGGGAGTGGACGGCATTCGACAAGATGGCTGCCAAAGACCTTGTGAAACTCATACAGACCCTTTCCCCCGGGTACCGGACGGTATTCAACCTTTATGTGGTGGAAGGGTATACGCACAAGGAAATTGCCGACATGATGGGAATCAGCGAAGGCACCAGCAAATCGCAGCTGGCAAGGGCGAAAGCGATCCTGCAGGAAAAAATCAAAAAAAACGCCGCAAAAGGCATGTAACACCGGATTAGAATGGAATGGCGAGATAACCTATATCAACACGAGGAAACTCCCCCGAAAAAAATTTGGGACGCCCTCGCCAATGAAATCAAAGATGAGCCATACCGGCTCCAACAGGATCTTTACCTCTTTGAAGCGGCGCCTCCTGCCCATACTTGGGGATCCATATCCTCTGCACTATCACCCATACACCGGAAGGAAGCACAGAAAGCCCCGCAGCCGGTTCCCTTGTACCGGAAAATGCTCCCATATGCGGCATCGGTCGCTGCGGCATGCGTCATTGCAATCATCTCCATCCGGATGTCAGATGATACACCCGGAAAGGTGGCAGCTGGCATATCGGCACTGAGCCTATCCCGGGCCTCGGAAAAAAACATGGGAACCGCCCGGGCCGATTCAAACAAGACAAAACTACTCTCCGGTGCGCATGACCAGGATGCAGCCATTCCGTCAGAACCCAAACAACCCTCCCCCATAAATAAATCTTCAGCCCGGCCCTCAGTCGTGAATGAATTTCTCCCAACCGACATTGCCGTCACCCGGCAGGATGCCAAAGCATCATACACTCGTCGAAAGCCTAAAAAACTCTTTGCCCGTGTAAGGTTCCACGACAAGAACTACATAAGGGTCCGCGATGTCAACGGCAATTGGAGCAAGGTCAACTATAAACTCGAGGAAATGGTGGAGTCCCTCCAACAGAAGGATGTACCGGATGCCGCAAGATACTGGGAGTCTAAATTATCGGATTGGCAGGAAAGAATGGGACGTTCCACTTATGTGCCCGCTCCTGGACATTTTTTCGATATCATCGAAATGGCTTCCGCCCTCCAAAAAGATCAGTAGCGATTTCAGGGCTGGTCTTCGTTCCAGATGGCCCAACTCTCTTCTGCCTGGATCTGCAGCATATCACCCCCATTCTCGGTGATGGCGCCTCGTTCCTTTCCGTAATGCAGAAATCGCGTGACTTCCGGATTGTATACCAGGTCAAACAGGTAATGTGCGTCCGAAAGCATCTCATAAGGTATTTCAGGCGCTTCATCCTGATGGGGGTACATCCCCACAGGCGTCGTATTGACGATCAGCGTATTCGTTTCCATCACATCTTTTGTGAGCGCGTCATAGCCCAACTGCAGGCCACTGGGATTCCGGCTCACGAACCTGTAATGGATGCCAGACTCCTGGAGGACAAAGGCCACGGCCTTAGCCGCCCCTCCTGTTCCGAGGATGAGTGCAGATCGATGCGCTGGCCGCAACCTGCGTCTGAGAGACCGTTCGAATCCGATCACGTCCGTGTTGTGGCCAACAAGTCCCCGAGTGGTTTTTTTGATGCAGTTGCAGGCACCGGACCGCTGCACCACCCCAGTGCTGTGGTCGAGAAAGGGGATCACTTTTTCCTTATACGGAATGGTCACATTCAGGCCGCATAGATCGGGATTGTCTTCCCATAGCCGGTCGAATTCGCTTATGGAAGTGATCGGAAACAGCTTGTATACGCAATCATCGATGCCTTCACGGGAAAATTTTTCAGTGAAATACCGCTGGGAGAATGAATGCCCCAGCGGATAACCGATGAGTCCGAAAATCCTCATGGATTCAAATCCTTGTCAAGAAACATGTGGAAGGTGTCACCACGCAGGCCCAGCCGCATGGTCTCCAGAGGAATCACTTCAGAATGTGCGATATTCCCCAGGTTCACATTGCAACCGAGCAACTCAATGAAATAAAGCTGCTGTGCTTTTTGCGGTGCTTCCCAGAGGATCTTCTCGCCGGGGATCTGTGTCAGGATTTCCTGCACAAGTCCTTCCCTGACTTCTCCGGACCCACGGTAGATGCCCACATTGCCGGCCTCACGGGCTTCAGCGATGACGTAGGTGGCACCTGCCTCGAGTTCAGCACGCATCAGCTCAATCCATTTGTAGGGAGGAATGATGTGTGCGGCATCCTTGCTGCCCACTTCACTCAGCACGGTGCCGTACTTGATGAGTTTTTCAATGTAGCCGCATTTTTCCGCATGAGGAATCGTGATCGAGCCATCGCTGACCTCCATGTGGGTGATGCCATAGTCCTTGCAAATGGCAATGTAGTCTTGGAACTGATTCCGGATGAGGAATGCCTCGAACAAAGTTCCTCCGAAATAAACGGGGATGTTGGCAGACTGGTACAATTCGATTTTTTCCCTGAGATCAGGGGTCACATAGGATGTGCCAAAGCCAAGCTTGATCACATCGACATGCAGCTTGGCAATGCTCATGAAATTTCGGGCTTCTTCAATGCTGAGGCCCTTATCCATGACCATGGTGATGCCGGATATTCGAGGCTTCTGAAAACGGTCAGGAATCTGAGTAAGATTGTAGTTCATCGATCGCGGTTTGAAAGCGCCCAAAACTACAAATAATGGCGTTCGCCATCAGCAAAAGATTTGAAATAAATCAAGATTTGGAAGACTTTTTACGCCGATGCTGAGCAATCATGTCTAAAACCTGAGGATGCTGCATCAGAGAAGGCACCAAATCAAGCAATTTCCGGAGAAGCCTTGGCGATTCCATGATGGCCGTTTCCAACACCAGCAATGCTTCCTTCGATTGGTGCATGGCAAAAAGGCCCGCACTCTGATAATATCGGAAAACGGGCTTTCCTCCGGTCACCTTAAAAGCCGCAACGGCTTGACTCACCACATCCTGGAAATGTCCCGCTTCATAGAGGCAACGGATCAATCCTTCCCAGCCAGCGACATTGCGGGGACGACTGTGCACCACCATGGTGAGATGCCGTATGGCTTCACTGGTATGACCGAGACGCATCTGCGCTTCACCCATGGTGAGGTTGAATTCATGATTGTTCCTACTGATGCGCAATGCCATCTCCAGATATTTCACCGCCTGTGCCCACCTGGCCTCGTTCATGTACGTCAGTGCGATCTTATGCAGGATCTTGGCGTCCTGGGGACTGAGGTGTGAGGCCTTCCTGTAGTA